>NZ_JBWKDS010000022.1:0-85867 GCF_056435845.1 Streptomyces sp. NPDC043867
GAGTCGACGCGGAGCGTCGGCGACCGACGACAACGCCGCAGATGTGCGTGCCAGACCCCGCGACGCCGGCATGATCCAAACGACAGGCCCTAGGGCGCCGCCGTACTGGGGGGACCTCGGCCGTACGCGGGGTAGGGCCGCGCCGGGATCGGCGCCGCCCTGCCCGGTCCGGGCCGTTCACCGTCCGAGCACGCCGTCGATCTCGGTCAACTGGCGGGCGGTGAGCGGCCCCTTGGCGATCGCGCCCGCGTTCTCCTCGGCCTGGGCGACCGAGCGGAAGCCCGGGATCGGGACGGTGCGCGGGCTGCTCGCCCACAGCCAGGCGAGGGCGCCCTGTGCCAGGGTGCGGCCGTCGCTGGTGAGGATGTCCTTCAGGGAGTCGACCTGCGCGAGCCAGCGCGGGTCGGCGCCCCCGCCTTCGGAGAAGCCGGGCAGCCAGACGGGCGGCGTGCGCGGATGTCCCCGGCCGTGAGCGCGCGCCCCGCGCGGTGCTTGCCGGTGAGCAGCCCCATGGCGAGGGGGCTGCGGTTGATGCTGGCGAGGTCCGACTCCGCGCAGAGCGCGAGGAGTTCGGGGGCGTCCTGGAGCACGTTGAGACGGTGCTGCACGGCCGCGCAGTGCGGGCCGGCCGCGAAGACGGCTGCGCGCTCAGGGCCGTCGGTGCTCCACGCGTAGGCCCGGACGAGTCCCTCACGCACGAACTCCTCGCAGGTGTCGCGCAGTTCGGCGGCACGCTCGGGGTCGGCGTCGGAGAGGTGGAGCTGGTAGAGGTCGACGTGGTCCGTGTCGAGCCGGCGCAGCGAGGCGGTCAGGGCCCGGCGGGCGTACGCCGGGGAGTCGTCGCTCCCTACGAGGAGCCGGCGGTCCTCGTCGATCACGTTGCCCCACTTGGTGGCGACGACCACGTCTGCCCGCCGCTTGCCCAGGGCCCGCCCGAGGACGCGCTCGCTGTGCCCGGCGCCGTACGCGTCCGCGGTGTCGAAGAAGGTGACACCGAGGTCGAGGGCGCGCCGGACGGCCCGTACGGACTCGTCGTCGTCGACCCTGCCCCAGTCGAGGGGCCGCGTCGGCGGACGACCACTCCCCGCCGATGGCCCAGCAGCCGAAGCCGAGCGCGCTCACCTCGATGCCGCTGCGTCCCAGTGTCCTGCGTGCGTGCCGCGTGTTGTTGTTCATGCCGCAGGACGCTAGGAGTTGGAGCGCACACGAGGGCAAGAGCCGCCGCTGGAACCTGTGTTCAGGCCTGGCCGGTCTCGAAGCGGGAGATCCTGCCGTCCTCGATGACGAAGGTCCACCGTGTCTTCATCTCGCCCCAGGTGTCGTTGCTGTAGCGGGCGAGGAGGGAACGGCCGCCGTTGGACTCGTTGTCGACCTCCAGGTGGCCGTGGGAGGAGAAGATCTCCCGGTCGGTCCAGTCGGCGAGGTCACGGTCGGAGCCGTCGTCGGACATGGTGGCGTCCGGGGTGAGAACGGCCAGGAAGGCCGCCTGGTCGTGGGCGTTCACGGCACTGACGAAGGCCCGTACGGCCGGGTCACTGAGCTTGGTCACCTGAATCGTCATGCCAGTCACACTCACATCGCTCCCCCAAGGGCGCCACCCGTACGGCCGCCCGGGCCCGCCGCACCCGGCCGATCGGTGCGAGGGTGAACGCGGGAGGGGTCCATTCCGACGCTGTCCGCCGCTCTGCTCTGGGAGTCATGGTGACCTGTTACGACCGAAACGACCTGGGCCTGCTGCTGCTCCGGCTGGGCACGGGCGGGGTGCTGGCCGCGCACGGGGCGCAGAAACTGTTCGGCTGGTTCGGTGGCGGTGGCCTCTCCGGGACCGCCACGGCCATGGAGTCCATGGGGTACACGCCCGGCAGGGCCAGCGCGACGGCGGCGGGCCTCGCCGAGGCGGGCGGCGGCACGCTGCTGGCGCTGGGCCTCGCGACACCGGCGGCGGGCGCGGCGGCGGCGGGCGGGATGGCGGGCGCGGCGGCGGTGCACGCGCCCAGCGGCTTCTTCGCGCAGAGCGGCGGCTACGAGCACGCCGCGTACCTGGGCCTGGCCGCGGCCGGCCTCGCCGTGACGGGACCGGGGCGGCTCTCCCTGGACCACCTGCTCGGCCACACGGTGAACCGCGGCTGGATGGTGCCGACGGCGCTCGCCGTGACGGCGGCGGCGACGCTGGTGGTGGTCGGCACCCGCAACCAGCGGGTCCGGAAGGCCGCCGAGGGCGAGCAGGACCCCCTCTTCGAGGAGTAGGCGTCACCGCCGGCCTCGGGGCGAGAGACTGCCCCCATGGCTGATCACACCGCTACCGCCGAAGACCTCTGGGCCACGATAGAAGACCTGCACACCTGGCTGGACGACAACCGCACGCACGACGGCCGGGAGGAACTCCTGCTGCGGATGCTGAAGCTCACGGAGGAGGTCGGCGAGGTCGCGCAGGCGGTGATCGGCGCGGCGGGCCACAACCCGCGCAAGGGCACGAGCCACTCGTGGGACGACGTCCGCGCCGAACTCTGCGACGTCGCGATCACGGCCCTGGTCACCCTGCGCACCCTGACCCCGAACGCCCGGGAGACGTTCACGGCGCATTTGGCGGGGGTGGCGGAGCGGTCACTGGGGGGTTCCCGGCCCTGTTGAGGGGAAGCCTGGCGCACGTCCGGCGAGCCACGTTCTCCCCGGATACTCCCCCGAAGGGCCCCGGAACAGAGCGGAAGAGGATGCCTCGCAGGTGGGTGACCTGAGAGGCAGACGAGTCGGGCTGTACGCCGGGTATTCCTGACGCACCTTTCTGACCTGCGCTTTCGTGGGCAGTATCGGCTGTGACCTGCTAGGTCGGGTCGCAGAGGCGACCGGAGGCAGTCAGAGGAAACCGCTCTGATTCGACCCCGATTCGAACCGAGCTGCTCGGAGCCAATCAGAGGCAACCGCCCTCTGTCTTAGTCCGAGTCTGCCCAGGTCAGACGGCGTTGATCGGGCTGTGAACCCGCTGACAGCACTCGGAATCGACCTCGGTCGAGCCGCGATGGGGACGTCTGCCTCCGGCATCGGAGCCAGGCATACGAATGCCTCCAGGATGGCCATCCTGGAGGCATCGCTGGCACCGGTTGGAGGTCGGTACCGGACACCACCCGTGGTTTTAGCGGGCCTGGGTGGCGTCTCTGTCCTTGCGGGACGGCTCCACAGTGCCACACAGCACCCACCAGACAGCTTCTCTCCGACGGCCATTTCACCCAGGCGAGCGACTGGGTCTTCACCATCTGCCTACGGCTGCAGCCGATCTCATTCTGCTCGGAGACCTCACTGGCCGCTACGCGGCGGGCAGTTACAGCAGGCTCGCCTCCGACGGCCGGACCGTGTCCCTACGCGATACCCGTCAGGGCGTGGCCGAACACGGGCACCGGGTCACGGCGGCCATCGCCTGCCATGTCGCTCGCGTCGGCGGCACCGTCGACGAGCTGGCGCAGCTGTTGCTGCATCCCGAGCACGAGGGCGGGTGGCACGCCCGGAGCATTGCGCTGCGGTCCGGGCAGTCGCGTGCCCTGGCGTACATCGGTCGCGTATGGGTCAGCGCCTCGGCCGCGGTCAGCAGCACAACGATGCTGGAATCGCGGCACCACGCGTACGAGGTTCTCGCCGCGCTGCGCGACCGCATCGAGACGACGCCCTGGCGTGGGGAACGTGGGCGGACCGCGCTACGGGTCCTGCGGGCGCATCTGAACTTCGCCGAGATCGCGGGCGGTCCCCTGCACCACGCCAGCGAGCGGCAGACCGCGGAGGAAGCGGGGATATCCCGCACGACCCTCCGGGTCGTCTACGAGACCGTCCTCAAACCGCGGGGCTGGCTGCGACGCCTTCGAGTCGGCCACGGCCGCGAGGGCTCGACCTGGTACCTCGCCGAGGGCAGCCCCGACCGCCACAGCATCCCCGTAGCGCAATCTCGTTTCCGAACCACTCAGTACCCCCCCGACCCGGCACTTGAGGAGTGGTTCACCCCTGAGACGGACACGACGGCCGACCTCGACTCCACCGTCATCGGCCGACTGATGGGCCACGACGCCTTCGCCCACCGCGGTCTCGGCAGCGCCGCACTGGTGATCATCGGTGCACTGCACGCCCGGCCGGCACAGACGGTCGCCGAGCTTGTCGGCTCGTCCTCCGTCTCCCGCGCCACCCTCTACCGCACCTTGCGGCGCCTTGCCGACCACGGCCTCGTCCACCACGGCGGTGAGACCTGGACCCTGGCACCTCGCGCCCTGGAAGGCTTCGGTGACCACCCTCCAGAGGCTGCGGCCGAAGAGATCGCCGAGCCAGCCCGCGGCTGGGACGCAGTCGCGACGCGGCACGGAATCACGGGCGTCGCGGCCCGGCGCAAGGCGGTGCACGCCGCCGAGCGCGCGGCGTACCAGAAAGCACTGGAGCGGCTGTCGGAGCACCGCAGCAAGGCCGTGGTGATCCTCCGCGACGGGCGCCAGGTGCTGGTTCCCGCGCCACGCCCCGACGAAGTTCCCGCCGCGTGGCACGCCCCGGGCGGCTGCGTCCTCGATCCAGCCAGTGGCCGTGCCGCTCCCGGCTGGCGGATTGCCACCGACGGGCGGCTGATCCTCATCACCCCTGCCGACCAGCGCAGTTACGACGAGCTGGCCGCCGCCCATGCCGAAGCCCTCAGCAAATGGGAGTCCGCAGCGTGAACCCACCCCCTCGGCCCACAGCCGGTCACAGCGATCAGATCACCGGGCAAGCACTGCGGGAGCAGTACGAGTCCGGTTCCACCGTGGACCAACTCGTGGCGAGCAGTGGCCTGTCCTACGGCACGGTCCTCAACCGGCTGCACGAGGCCGGGACCGAGATGCGCACCTCATGGCAGACGCGCAGGCTGCGCGACGGGCAAGCCCGCCGCAACCTCGCAGCCCGCCTGCGTCGCCTCTACGAGCAACAGGGCGCCACCCTCGCGGAGTTGGCTGCGGCGGGGTCGGTAACGCGACGTGTGGCTCGGCGGCTGCTGATCGAGGCTGGTGGCACGCCCCGGACCACCCAGCAGACGCTGCGCATCCGCTCCGCGGCCGATGCCGCACGGCGAACGAACCTCGCGTTGTCCCTGCGGGCGCGGTACGAGGCCGGCGCCACGGTGCCGGACCTGGCCGCGGAGTGCAGCTACTCCGTCGGCACCGTCTATCGGCTCCTGCGCCAGGCGGGCACCCGCATGCGGCCCAAGCACAACCACGGCCCGGCCCGTGCCCCGAGGAAGGGGTCATGAGAGCCCCGGCAGGTGTCCCCGGCCGGGCCTGGACCGATGGCGTGCCATCCCGGATCCAGCGCTGCCGCACGAGCCCCTCCTCTGTCCGCACTCAGCTGCCTCCGTGCGTCGGCCTTCTGGTCGATGCACGCACGTCAACACACCTTTCCCGATTCAGGAGATCAAGCACCGTGAGTGAGAACACTCGTACCAAGACCCTGGCCGCGGCCACGGCCAGCGCCTGGGACGCCTTCGTGATCGTTGTCGGCATGCTCAAGGGCGGCACCGGCAAGACCACCTCCGCCTGGTTCATCGCCCTCTACTACGCCGTCGTCCTCGACCTGCCGACGCTTCTGCTGGACGCCGACGCGACCAGCCAGTCCGCCTACGACTGGTTCAAGGTCGCCCAGGCCGCCGGCTTCGAAATTCCCGAGCACCTGATGGTCGAGCGGTACCCGTTCGACGACATCGCCGAGTACATCCGCACCAAGCGCGCCGAGTTCGGCGCGATCGTGGTCGACGCCGGCGGCGGCAGCGCCCGGATCTTCCACGAGGCTGTTACCGAGGCGAACCTGCTGCTCGTGCCGGTCGCCCCCACCAAAATCGAGCGCCGCAAACTCGTGGCCACCTTCGACGAGGCCGAACGCGCCGCCACCCGCAACGAGCAGGGCGTCACCGCCCACGTGGTCATGGTCAAGGCCGACGACCGCACCAGCCTGCCCAGCCGGGCCAAGGACCAGCTGCTGGAGCCCACCGAGGGCGAGGGCATCGGCCCCGACCGCGACGAGCCGTTCCCGCTCGCCGAGACCACCATCCACTCCTGGGTCCACTACATGGAGGCCTTCGGCGAGATCCCCACCGAACTGAGCGAGTACGCCAACCTGATGAAGGAGCTGACCGCAGCATGACCGAACGCATGAAGCCCCCGGCCCGCCGCACCGGCGGCCGTACCTTGGGCGGAGCCAAGAAGACAGCCCCGCCCCCTCCCCCGGCCGCCGAGCTCACCCCCGAGCAGTACGCCGCCGCCCAGGGCGAAGGCCGTCCCGCTGCCAGCGAGCCGCAGGTGCAGTCCGCTCCTTCCGCCGTTCCCGTCGAGGCATCGGCGCGGGGCCGGACCGATGCGGTGCCCGAAGTGGCGCAGTCCTCCGCCCAGCCAACCGTTGAGGTCACACCGAGCGGCTCCGTGCCGAAGCCAGCCACCAGTCAGCCGTTTCGCCCGGCTGTCGTCGCTCCCGAGGCGGGGACAGAGTCCGCTGGAATGCCGGTGGAACGGCAGGTGGCGCCTGTGGCCCCGGCTGCCGATCCTGCAGCACCTGCGCTCCAGCCGACGCAGCCGACCGAACCCGTTGCGCAGCACAGCCCGTCCACGGCTCCTGGCGCAGCCTCGGGCGCCGAGGTGGCGCTTCGCCCCGCAGCTCCTCCGACGACAGGCGGCAACGGGTTCCCCGCGAGGACCGATGTTCCACGGGCTCACCAGGAACAGGACGTGCAATCTCAGGCAGCGCCCCACGAAGGGACACCGTGGGCTCAGGGGGCCGGCCGTCCCAAGGACATTCCCGAAACCGCCGTCGTTCTCAACCAGCGCATCATCACGCGCGAGAGCCTCGACTCATCGGTCCCCGCTGCCCTGAAGTTGAAGAAGCGGATCAAGCGCTTCGCGCTGGACAACGAACTCGACCACCTGCCTATCGGCGACATCGTCTCGGTCGCGCTGGACGAGTGGCTCACTGCCCGCGGGTTCTGAGCCCAACGGCAGTGCACGAGGAGCGGCCGCCCCACTCCAGGGTGCGGCCGCCCCACGTGCCGACTATTCCAATAGCCCAGTAGGCGGATAGCTATCCGCCTAGCCGGACCAACCGGAGCAACTCTCGTGCCCGATGACTCCCCCTACGCGCGCCGACTGCGTGAAATCGCCGCCGCGCTCGACGCCGAGTTCCAGCCAGCCGCAGACGCTCTGACGCCGCACCCCGACACTCTCAACGTCATCAAGGACCGGCACACCAAACGAGGGCAGCTGAACCATGCCGTCCCTGAAGTTCTTCAGTTCCAGCGCCGGATCCGCCGATGCAACGCCGACACCGACATCCCTCGCGGTGACATCGTCGCTCTCGCCCTTGACGCCTGGCTCCGTGCGAAGGGCTACCCGCCAGACCTGAAGCCACTGGGCACAGAATTCCCTTAACCAGACGTCTCACAACGAAAGACGCTGGGGCGCCGGGCTTTACGGTGTGGGTGGCAGCCTGCCGAGATGCCGGGGCAACTGGCGAGCGATTCGAACCTACACACGCCGAAGGCGGCACGCACGCTGACGGCTCCGCGGCGTCCAAGACGCGTCCAACAGTTCACACTTGGCAGCCGGGGGCGGGCACCATCGTCAAGGTGACTACACCACCCGCCCACTGGGATCCGATCTCACAACGCCTGTGGCAATCAGTACGCAACGGCAGTCCCCTCGATCTCACCGCTGCTTCACCCGACGGCACAACGCAAGACCCGCATTCCATGAGCCAGGAAGTCCCTGCCGAGGTTATTGCCGCTCTCCTACTGCAGCCCCCTGCGCCGGAGCCGGGCGTGGTGTCGCGGCTTCAGCTGATCGGCGCACACATCACCGGACGCCTTCAGCTGCACTACGCCGCGGTCGAGATCGCCTTCTCCCTCCTCGATTGTCGGTTCGACGAGCGGGTGGAACTCGCCGACGCCTCCCTACGCGCGGCGGACTTCACCGGCTGCCGCGTACCCCGGCTGAGCGCGGACCGACTGCGCGTCGACGGCGATCTGACGCTCGACCAGCTGGTCAGTGGCGGAGTTGACCTGTTCGGCGCGCAGATCAGGGGTGATCTGTGGCTCACTTCCGCCCGCATCACCGGCAACGGATACGGCTTTGCCGTGAACGGGCCTCAGCTCCGCGTCGAAGGCGGCTTGTACGCACACTCCGCTCACGTGACGGGCGGACTGAACCTGTGGGGCGCCCAGGCCTTCACCCTTGAGCTCACCCAGGCCCGCCTATCTGGGGAGGGGGAACGTCCGGCGTTCCGTGGCGACGGCCTCCACCTCGTTCAAGACCTCCGCTGTACCGACCTGTTGGTCGACGGCGGCGGCATCCGCCTGTTCGGCGCAACGATTGGCGGCCAATGCTGGCTTGCCCGTGCCGACATACGCAGTACCACTGGGTGGGCCGTCAACGCACCTACTCTCACCGTCGGTGGTGGTATCTACGCTGACGGCCTAACGGTTGAAGGGGGCGTCAATCTGTTCGCTGCAGTCGTCGGCGAATCGATAGAACTCACCGCCAGCACGCTCCTTCCTTACCACCAGCAGGCGCTTCGAGCTCCCGGAGCCCGAGTGGAAGCAAACATCACACTGGACAATGCGACACGCGTCGCAGGAACCATGGACCTGACCCGCGCTGAGGTCAAGGGCATCTTTTCCGTCATCGGGACAACATTCGCGCAGGAAGCAACCGTCGACCTGCACCGCGCCGTCCTCGGAGCGCTCCATCTAGAGGCCCTCACTGCGCCACCCGCCACCGTCGACCTGAGCGCTGCCACCATCGTGGCCATCACCGATGCCGCCGACTCCTGGCCCGCACAGATTGCGCTCACCGCACTCACCTATCAAGCTCTCCATCCGGTGATGCCGGCCGCTCACCGTCTGCCCTGGCTGCAGCGCGACACTGACTACCACCCGCAGCCCTACGAACAGTTGGCCGCCTACTATCGTCAACTCGGCCATGACGACGACGCGCGGACAGTACTCTTGGCCCGGCTTCGACAACGGCGGCGTAGCCTGCCAAGGCCTGCCCGAATCTGGAGCTACATTGAAGACGCCACCGTCGGATACGGCTACAGACCGGGGCGCGCGCTCATATGGCTGCTGGCCCTTGTCGCTACCGCTGCCATCGCCTTCTCAGCAGCACCACCACAGCCCGCCCAATCCCACGGACCGTCCTTCCAACCGATCGTCTTCTCCCTCGACCTGATCCTGCCTGTCCTCGACCTGGGTCAGGAAAAGGCGTTCACCCCCGTCGACAGCACTGCCTGGATCGTCTGGCTCAGCTCCCTCTCAGGGTGGCTGCTCGGCACCACCGTCATCACCAGCCTCACCCGTCGCCTCACCCGCTCCTAAACACTTGCAAAACGTGCGTGCCTGAGCACGCAATCTGCCCTTGCGACCAGGCGCGAGCCTTCTCGACTATCCGAACTCGGGGCTCATCCGATGCTCGACGGTGCCACCGGAGCATGGTCCGCGAGGAGTACACCATTGGCTCGATCAGTAGAAGCCATGGTGTAGCGGATAGTAATTGGCTTATGGCAGGAGCCTCAGAATTCCCCGACGCTGCAGTTCCCGAATATGCTCCGCGGCCCTCTGCGGAGCGGCGCCGCCGCTGACAAGCACGCCAGCTTCCAGGTTCCTGCGTACTCCGGATTCGGTGAGGTTTGCGCTGCCCACCAGAAGGACGCGGCGGTCGGCCACAGCCAGCTTGGCGTGCTGCCGTGCACGCTCGTGCTCACGTGCAGAGGGAGCCCAGTGCCAGAGTCTCAGGCCAGACACCGAGGCGAACGCAGCAGCCGGTTCGGGTCCGTCGAGCAGTCCGGCCGCACCCTGCCGGGTTTCGACGACGACATGGACCTCCACACCTCGTGCGACGGCTTCGCGCAGGGCCGATATGAGCGGTGGGTGGCGGCGGGCCGCGTACGTCATGGCCAGCAGTTCAGAGCGGGCCCGGCTGACGACCTCGGTGAGTACGCGTGCAGTCGCGCGGACCGGGACGCCCGGTGTCGCTGGCCCGCTCCACACCGTCCGTACCTCTACTTCGTCTCCGCGCCGGGACCACCCCGCCACGAAGCCGCGAAGGTAGGCAGCAGCCTCGGCCGACGGTATGCAATCGCTGTGGGCTGCCTCGTACAGCGCCCGGATGGCGTCGCCTGCAGCCGGGACCTGGACCAGGAGCAGGGCGTGCTCCAAGCCCCGGCCTCGGGCGAACACACCCGCTAAGTCCTTGGTCCGGGACGGCCCCAGCAGGATGACCGCCTGCTCGGCTGCCGCCTCGAATCCTTGGCGGCTCACGGCCTCAGACTCGCGGGAGTGAGTACCTGGTCGGTGTCGTCACCGAGCGGGACAAGGAAACGCCGGTCCAGGAAACGGTTGCCGCGTTCGCAGGTGGTCTCGGAGACGAAGAGGCAGACGTGGCAGGCCGCGCCGTGCAGGTAGTCCGCAGGGTCCTTCGGCAGCCGTTCGGCGCACAGCGGGTCGGATGAGCAACGGGCCGCGTCCTCCAGGGCCCTGCGCACGATTCTTTCGAAGTGAGCGTCCTCCGTCAGCGAGACGAGGCCGCCGAGAGTGCCCTCGGAGTCGGGAACGGCGGTGTAGATGAGGATGCCGGTACGAGTGGTCTCCTCGTCTCCGGCGTAGATGCGTTCGCCGAGGCTTGCCGAACTGTAGCCGCATTCGAGGGCGATGGTGCGGATCAGCAGATGGGAGAGAGTGTGGAGGACTATGTAGCGTTCGCCGGGCCAGCCTCGCATGGGGTCGAAGGGCCCGGTGATCCGGTCCGACTTCCGGTTGCTGCGGAATCGGCCGAAGGCGTCCCGGTGGGCGGCCATCTGCAGTGATTTCTGCATTCGGTCCTCCCAGTCCGCCATCAGGTTCTCGCGTACCCGCAGGAAGATGCCCTCGCCTCGGACTTCGCTGGCCGGTACCCAGTTCTGCGAGGTGCGAGAGAGGCGCACGAGAGTGGCGATCTCGTCCGATTCAGGGTCGGGGGCGTCGAGCCGGGTGAAGCCGACCAGCGCTCGGGCCTCTCGTAGCCGCTGCACCTGGCGGACGTCCGCAAAGAGTTCGCCGAGTGCCGGGGGCACGGTGACGCTCTCCATCGCGAAGTCATCGGTCGGGTCGGGTACGTGCGGTGCGGCGAGGACGTCCCATTCGGGGCTGAGCAGGTCGGCCGCCACCTCCGCCGCGGGCTGGATCTGCTGTCCGGCGTTGCCCTGCCTGCGGGCCTCGACGGCAGCGATCAGCGCGTCCGGGCCGTACTCCTTGAGGTAGGTGAACTGAGGCATGGCGGCCAGTGCGTCGTAGACCGGGCGCGAGGTGACGTTCTGGAGCTCCACCCAGCGTTCCTCGACGAGTTCGGTCAGGTCCTGGTTTCTGCTCGGTGGCAGGGCGAGGGCACTGAGCGTCATCGGGAACCACTGGTTGGAGGCGCCCGCCACCATCAGAGTGGCCTCGCGGTCGCACCCGTCACTCTCGAAGGCGGACAGGTGCGGATGGCGGCCGCGGCAGGCGGGCAGCTCGGCGCGGCCCCGCTCCCCCATCGCGTCACGGATGTTGCGCTTCTCCCCACAGGCGACGCATTCGAGGGTGACGTTGGCCGCCTGGTTGCCGCCGTGGTCCTTCATGCGCATCAGCGGCCGGGGACTCTTCGCACACGGGTTGCCGTGGTGGACGAACATCGCGTACGGGAACTCGTCGAGGTGCCCATTCGTGCAGACCAGCGTGAAGCGGGCGGTCACGGCGAGGGGCCTGCCGAACTTGCAGTCGCTGTGAGCGAACTTCGCTTCGTGCGGGGTGCGCGGGTTGTTGTTGAGGAAGGTGAAAGCCTCTGAGTCGATGGGTGCGAGCAGGTTGCACGCGGTACAGCGCAGCCACTGCGGGAAGGGCGTGACGGGCACGCCGATGCCTTGGGCGGCCCAGTCCTTGGGGGCGCCGTCGGCACCTTCCATCCAGGGAGCGGAGCGCAGTTCACTGATCTGTGCCCGGCCGTAGAGCTGGAGGGCCCGGTTAACGGCGGTGCGCAGCCGGGGTTCCTCGATGAGGTAGTCGTCGGGGAGGAGCCCGGTGTGGCTCCAGGATTCGAGTCCTTTGACCAGGACGGAGAAGTTAGGCAGGTCGACGAGCGCGCCGACGCCGGCCGTGTACATGAGGTGGCTGGGGCGTGCGGCACCCACGCGCCGATAGTAGTTGCCGCTCATCGCCGTCCCTTTCCTGCCGCGGTTGCGGCGTCTCCGTACTCATCGGCGTCGACCGGTGTGCCACCGTCACCGCCGGTATCCTCATCGGCGGACGTGTCCTTGCTGCCCGCAGCCCCGAAGTACCAGGCGGGGCCGCCGTTGGTGGGCTGGTCCACGAAGTTACCGCCGCCGGGCAGCAGCAGGTTGAGTTCGTTCTCCGTCTCCCGCATGGACATGGGTACGGTGAGTTCGTCCCATCGCGAGCCGTCGGCACGGTGGAGAAGTCCGGTAACCAGGGTGTCCTTCTTCTTCTCCTTGCGGTAGCCCAGGATGCCGCCGCCCTCGCGCCGTTCCTCCCAGCGGTCCTTGAGGGCGTCGATGCGTTCGGTGAGATAGTCCTGCGCGCGTTGACCGCCGACTCGGTCCGCCCGTTCCAGCAGCCGCTGTTCGACCTGCCGGGCGAGGTCGCCGTGAAGATCCACGTGCTGGGCGTCGGTGTTGCGGGAGTTCTCGTAGGCAGCCTGGCGCAACGCCGCGATGTACGTCGGTGCGGTGCCGCGGTCGAGTGCGCGGCGGGTGAACGGGGTGACCGACAGGGCTTCGACCTGGCGGTAGAAGGTCGCGTGGTAGTGCGCGAAGTCCTCGAAGTGCGCCAGGTCGCGCGGCCGGGACCAGTTGTAGAGGGTGACGACCAGGCCGGGACGCCGCGCGTCACGGCCGACGCGGGAGGACGCCTGGATGTACTCGGCGGTGTTCTTGGGCTGGCCGACGACGAGCATCAGGCCGAAGCGGGAGACGTCGACGCCGACCTGGAGCATGGAGGTGGCCAGGACGACGTCCACCGCGCGTTCCTGCACGGGCGTCATGCGGGCCCGCGGTTCGCGCTTGTCCCGCCGTGCCGCCACGTATTCGGCGGCGAAGGCCTTGCGACGCTCCGTGGTGTCCCGTTCCGGGTCGAAGGGGGACTCCAGCCGTTTGAGGGTGGCACTGATGTCCGCCGAGGAGATGCGGGAGGTCAGTTCCTGGATGGTGAGCATCCCGGATTTGGTAGGGATGCGGTTCGCGATCGTGTCGTGCCCCTTGCGGCCGCCGTTGCTACGGACACGGGTGGCGATGTCGTCGTCGAGGTAGCGCCGCATGCCGGCGAGTTCACGGGTGGCGTTGAAGTAGCCGACGAGCGTCATGTACGGGTCTGCTGCGTCTCCGTAGGTGTCGAACTGCTCCTGCGCGGCGAGCAGCAGGATCTCGGCGACCCGGATCTCGGCGGCCTTGAGCCGGGTGCCGTGGGCGCACACGCCGAGGTAGCGGCGGCCTGGGTTGTCCCGGGCGAGTTCCACCTGCCGGGAGAAGAAGGTGTCGCCGACGTCGAGGACCTGTGGCGGGAAGACGGCGACCTGGCGGGCGAAGACGCCGCGCACCTGCTCGGCGGCGCGCTTGGTGGTGGCGGTGGACGCGACGATCTTCGGACCGACGTCGTGACGTACGCCGTCGCGATCGGAGTACGTCCAGCTGCACAGTTGGTCGATGGCGGCCTCGAAGAGTCCGACGGTGGTGCCGAGGGCGCCGGAGATCAGGTGCAGCTCGTCCTGGATGATCAGGTCCGGGGGCCGCAGCCGGGTGACGGGCTGGGCAGCCACCGCTTCCAGCGTCCCCTTTCGGGTGTGACGGCTACGGCAGCCGGTTCGCTCGTCGAGGTCGTCGTGGCGGTAGCCGTGGCGCGGGCACCATTCGGTGACTCGGCCGAACAGCAGCCCGGCGTAGCCGTTCCAGGGCAGCTGGGCGAACTTGTCGACAGTAGCGATGACCATGGCGGGGGCGAGGCGGTAGATCTCCTCGTCGACGGTGAGCACGGGGATGCCCTCGTCGGGTGAACCGAGCCGGGAGAAGGGACAGCGGTCCGCGCCTTCGCCTCGCGGGCAGTACAGCAGCACGCGGCGCCGGTCGGCGTCGTAGTCCATGTTGGAGTGGGCGGTCAGGCCCTGTCCGCACCAGGGGCAGCTGAGGACCTGGATGACGCGTGCGTGCTTGTCGCTGGCACTCTCCCGGGCACCCGCGATCTGCTCCTGTGCCTCGCCGAACCAGTTGGGAGACACGGAGGTCCCCACCCACAGTCCGATACGGAACGGGGTGCCGCCCCAGCGTCGGTCACGCGCGTACTCCTCGCGCCGCAGCACCTCACAGGCGCTCATGAGGGCAGCGGCCCGCTGGAACTGCTGGGCCGTCAGCAGCCGCAGGGTGTAGCGCATGAGGACGGCGACGCCCGCACTGCCGTCGTGGGCCTCGGTGCCGCTGCCCACGATGCCTTGGAGCCTGCGCAGGGCGAAGGTGTACGCGGCGAGGCCCAGGTAGGCCTCGGTCTTGCCGCCGCCGGTGGGGAAGAACAGCAGGTCGACGAGGGCCTCGCGGCCAGTGCCGCGGTGCGGGTGGCCGGGTGCGCTCAGTGAGGCGAGGTTGAGCAGGACGAAGGCGAGCTGGAAGGGCCGCCATTCGGCCGCCTCCTTGCCCTGTGCGTGCACCTCCTCATGGGCGCGTCGGTAGGAGGCGGGGTCGTCCTCGTGTCCGGCGCGTCGGCCGGCGATGGCGGTGTTGCGCCGCTGGAGGGCCATCGCCCGGTTGGCGAACCGGAACGCTTCGAGCGCGTCGTCGTCCGTGGACAGGACGTCGATACCGAAGGCGATGCGGTGACACACGTCCTCGGCCTGGTCGATGGCCGCCTCTGCGGCTGTACGCAGGTCGGCGGGGAGGGTCCGCGTCTTCTCCCGCTGGGTCTGGAGCCAGGTGCTGTAGCCGTCGGCAAGCGGGGCCAGGGCTGCGCTCAGTTCCGCGCGGCGTCCGGGCAGGGCGAGGGCCGCGAGTTCGTCCATGCCGAGTTCCAGCCCGGCCAGCAGCGGCTGTTCATCGATTTTGGGGGCGGTGGTGGCGCGCACGTCGTACTCCGGCAGCCAGGTGGTGGCCAGCCGGTGGGCCCGCCGCTCGCCGTGGCGGACGCCGGCCGTGACGGCGACGTTGCGGCCGACGGCGTAGCGGAGGCTGTCGCGGTAGAGCAGGCGCAGCCGCCGCTCCTCCGGTTCCTCGGAGGCCCCGGCGGACCGGGGGTCGAGCGGGTCGTCGATGGGCAGGAAGACGGCCGCCCGGTCGTCGGGGAACGCGGTCATCTCCAGACCGGTCTGGAACAGCCACTGGGTGTCCCTGCGGTCGGAGGTGCTCTCGGGGAGCCGGTTGACGAGAGCGACCTCCACGACGCGCAGGTCCTCGCCGGCCGCTCCCGCCGGGCGTTCACGGACCTGTACGTCGAGGTGGATGCCGTGAGTGTCGTCCCCCTCCAGGACGCGCCGCTGGTCGCCGGCACGGGTGACCTGGACGTCGATGGGGTGGTGCATCACGGGCTCGCGCCCCCACACCCGCACAGGGTTGGGGCTGGTGTCGACGATCCTGTCGGTCAGCGAGTACCGCCCCCAGCGGGCGGTGACGCTGAGGGTGCCGATGGACGCCGGGACCACGAAGGACAGCCCCATGGAGGAGGCCCAGATACGGCCGGCGGCCTGCGGGGTGAGGCGTTCGGGCAGCTCGCCGCCCTCGGCGGCCTGCCCGTCGTCGCTGCCGAGCTCGTCGTCGCCGGTCTGGGCGGCACTGCGAGCCATCCGGCGGGCGTCGTCGCCACCGTCCGGGCGGGGCCCGAGCATGCCCACGAGGTACCGGTCGCGCGGCCCCGCCGACCGGTGCGGCAGTTCCTCCGTCTCCCCGTCCCATGGGCCGAGGAGGTCCCGCCGGATGTACGTCACCAGCCCGTCACGTACGTCGTACGAGTCCCCGGGGCGGAAGGTCTGCGGCACCTCATTCAACGGATGCGGCGGCACGCCGGGGGCGGCGGGCAGGGACGACGGCATGGGGCGGGCCCTTTCTGCCAGGTGGTGAGCCAATGGGGTGAGGCTATCGCGGGGGTGTGACAGTGCGAGCGGCTTCAGCATGATGTCGATTGACTTAGTTCACACCAGTTTTGCGAGATCAGCGGACGTAATGAGCTGCGCTCTCCGCCACACCCACGCGTCCCACCGAAATCCGTACTAGTATCTGTACAGAATCAAGACTCTATATGGGTACGGTGACAGCATGGAGATCCCCGAAGTCGTGACTGTCAGCGACGCGCGCGCGAGACTGTCGCGGATCCTGACCGACCTGTCGGAGTCCGGCGCGGATGCCGACCCGGTCCTGATCGGCGCCCACCGCAAACCCCAGGGCGTCCTCCTGTCCGTCGAGGCCTTCGAGGCGCTGAGCAGCCGAGCGGCACGACGTGCGGCCGTCGCCTCGGCCACGGGCTCCATCGAGGCCGAAGGGCTCCACGCCTCCGAGGCCTCCGACCGCGACACCGAGGCGTACGTGAAGGGCGACCTCGACGCGGACGCCCTTGTCACCCGCGCGATCACCCGCCACCGTCAGACCTCGGAGCGGCGGGCAGGGTGAACGATCCGTACGCCATGCCCAACGGCGTGCTGCGCAACAAGCTCGGCATCACCGACCATCAACCGCTCGCGGCAGCAGAGGCGGACATCACCCGGGCGCGCCTCGTCCTGCTCGCCGAACGCCCCCTGCCCGGTGCGTACGACCTCGGTCATCTCCAGGCGTTCCATGCCGCGGTCTTCGGGGACATCTATGCGTGGGCAGGCGAGTTACGCACCGTGAACATCGCCAAGCGCACGCCGTTCTGTCCGGCGAGAAACCTGGTGCCCTACGCCGGAGAGGTCTTCGGTCGTCTCGCCTCCTCCGGCCATCTGCGGGATCTCCCCCGCCAGGAGTTCGCAATCCGACTGGCCGAGCTGTACGGCGACATGAACGTCCTCCACCCGTTCCGCGAGGGCAACGGCCGCGCCCAGCGAGCGTTCCTGGCCCAGCTCAGCGCTGACGCGGGATACGACGTGAACTGGTCGGGCATGGACGCCCAGCGCAATGAGGACGCCTCGGTGAAGAGCTTCCTCGGCGACAACAGCCTGTTGGAGCAACTGCTCGACGAACTCATCACCACCACGGGCTGACACCGTCGCCACCGACAGGCGGCACGGCGTCTGGCGTCCGGCACGTCAGGCCGACACGGAGTGCGCCGGTGCCGGGCGGAAGGCCGGGCACCTGGGCCGGAAGCGGGGTTCAGGACCCGCCCGTGAGGTTCGATGCCGCTTCGAGGCTCACCTGCACCAGGCCTTCCGCTGTGGCCAGGGCCAGGTCTCCGTCAACGCAGGCGACGTCGTTCACGCAAAGGCCCAGGGGGATCCTCAGCGTCTCGGTTCCCGTCTCGCAGTTCCAGAAGCGGACGGTTCCGTCGCCGTCACCCGTGACCAGCATGGTTTCGCGGCCCGGGATCGGGTACGACTCCACGGCGGTCACGCCTGGATGGGCTAACGGCTCCCCTACGGCCTGGCCGGTCATGAGGTTCCACAGCCGCACGACCCCGTCCTCACCACCCGTGGCCAGGAGAGACTGGCCGCCAAGGCCGACGAACGCGGACAGGGCCCGCACGCCACCGGCGTGATCCGTCACCACCTCACCGGCCTTCTCACCATTGCCCGGATCCCACAACCGCACCACGCCGTCCTCACCACCCGTGGCCAGGAATGACCGCCCACCGAACCCGGCGAACGCCGATAGAGCACGCACCCCACGGGCGTGATCCGTCACCACCTCACCGGTCATCTCGCCGGTGCCCGGATCCCACAACCGCACGACCCCGTCCTCACCGCCCATGGCGAAGACGAGCCTTTCGTCATCGTCCTGGACGACTCGGACCGTGGTCACCGTGAGGACATCACCGTCATGTTCGGTCTCCAGCCCGTCGACCTGCTCGCCCTCGGCCGGGTCGAACACGCGCAGCTTCGATTCGCCGTCCACGGCGGCGATCAGGGTCTGTTCGTCCTCGCCGCTGAAGGATGTCAGCGTCCGCGTGGTCGTCACGGCGTCGTCGAACGGCACGCCTGCCGTTCGGCCGTCGTGCGGTGCCCAGATCCGTAGCGTGTGGTCGTCACCGCCGGTGGCCAGCAGTGGGTGTGTGCCAGACAGAGGCGGCACCGGCGACACAGTCCTCACCCAGTTCTCGTGGCCTGTCAGAGGCGCTGTCACCGGCTCGCCGCCGACCGGATCCCACAGTCGTACGCTGTTGTCTTCGCCGGCGCTGACGAGCAAGGTCCGTTCACCGGCCTCGGTCTTCTCGACCAGCGTTCCCACCGCGCGGACCGGCTTGCCGTGGCCGGTGAGAGGTGCCCTGGTCTGTCTGCCGATGTCCGGGTTCCAGATCCGTATCGTCCCGTCCTCACCGCCCGATGACAGCAGCACCTGCCCTTCCCGCCCCTTGAACACCGCGACGGAGAAGACGGCTCCCTCGTGACCGGTGAGGGGATCGGTGGTCTCCTTCCCGGTGGCCGGGTCCCAGATCCGTATCGTGCCGTCGTTGCCTGCGGTGGCCAGGCGAACATGCCTATCTTGGCCGTCTAGGCCAACAAACGCCGCCACCGAGTAGACGTCGCCGTCGTGGCCGGTCTCCACGAGCCGTTCGGTCTCCTGGTCGGTGTGCAGGTCCAGGTCCATCGCATACTCATCCAGGCCTCCCACCGCCAGTTCCTTGCCGGTCAGCGGCTCCCAGACGCGTAGCGTCCCGTCTCCGCCTCCCGTGGCCAGCAGCGTTTGCCCGTCGGCGTCTTCGAACGCCGCCACGCAGTGAACCCAGTCGTCGTGGCCGGTCAGTGGCTCCCCCACTGTCTCTCCCTTGACAGGGTCCCAGATGCGTACCGTGCCGTCCGCGCCCCCGGTGGCCAGCAGAGTCCGCCCCCTCGGGCCCGCGAACTCCGCGATCGACTGGACGGCGCCGTCGTGCGGCGTCACCGGGTCCCCCACGGTCTCCCCCCTCACCGGATCCCAGATCAGCACCGCCCCGTCGTCACTACCCGAAGCCAGGAGCACCCGCTGTGAGGCGTCCGTGAACGCCACGAGGGTCTGTACCGAGCCGGTGTGACCGGTGAGACGCAAGTGGGGTGCATGGCGCTTCAGTTGGCCCCAGGCCACGGACCAGGCCGCATCAGGGTCGGAAGATCTCCTGCCGAAGCGCTGTACGACGGTCTCCGGCGTGCAGCGAAGGCTCGCCAGCTCGCGCAGTCCTCGCCGATCCCGGGGGTTCGCTTTGGTGAGCTGCTCTCGGGCGAACAGGACTCCCGCCACCGCCGGAGGCAGCTGGAATCGGCCAAGGGCTCTGAGCATGACACTGGAGACGACCGCCGAGGGGTTCAGCCGGTCGAGCAGTTGGGGACGGTCCGCCAGGGCTTGCCATCCGTCGGGCCCGGCGAGACCGGCATGGGTGGGCAGGTGTTGCACGACATAGGGGTTGGGGCGCTGCTCCGGCCCGGTCGGGGGCGTCGCCAGGTGCTCGGTGATACGGCGGTGCCGGTCGTCGTGCGCGGAGGACGGAACCGTCCGGGTGAAGTGCTCGGAGAAGGTCCGGTGGGCCAGTCGGTACACGCTCTGCCCGGATTCCGTGTCAAGCAGGAGGTAGGGGGCCGCCGTCCATGTCAATTCTTCGATATCCGCGTCGGTGACCTTCATGTCAGGGCTGTCGGCGAGTGCTGTAGCGACGTCGGCCCACACACCCCCGGTCAGGGGCAGGCCGTGCCCCTGTGCCAGGGCCAGCGCCTCCAGCAGGGCCTGGTTGACAGGAGCCTTCTCGGCCAGCCGGTCGACGGCGCGGGCGAAGAGCCGACGGTGGTCGTCCTCAAGCAGCGGCCCGGGGTCGTCGGCGAGTCCCGGAGTGGCGATGATCTCGTGCACCGCCAGGCGTGCGTAAAGGAACTCCCGCTCAAGGCACCCGAGTGCTTTCGCCAGGTGGTCGATCTGTGCGGGCTCCACCTGGAGTTCACCCCTGCTGCGCGCTACCTCCAGGCGTCGCTGGATGTAGCTGGTCATGGCCTCCTCGTCACGGTCAACGTGAACGACCTTCCGGTTCCGCTCCCGGCCGACGCCCAGAGCGTCAGTGAGGTCCCGGTCCGCCGGCTCCGGCAGGTCGGGGCCTTCGAGTGTGGAGCCGCGCGTGCCGACGACGACCCGAACACCGGGGAGATCCGCCAGAGGGCTCAGGATCCGCTCGGCGATCGTCAGAGGCAGGCGGGCCTCGTCGAGTGCGTCCGCCAGGACGGTGAAAGCGGGATCGTCGGCCTCAGGAACCTGTTCCGCAACGGGGTCGTCCGTCCTGCGGAACTGCTGGATCAGCCACGAGCACTGTTCGGCGATCGGCCCCTCGGGAGGGGTGGGGAACCCGGCTGCCGCGGCGATCCGCAGCACAACCTCCCTGGGTGTCGCCCCAGTCAGGTGGAGGACCAGATCGAAGGCTTCATAGGGGCGGGGGCTGCCGAGGGGAAGGGGGTCGAGCTGCCGGTGGCGGATGAGGATGTCGGAGAGCTCACGCCGGGAGTGCACCAGGACATGCCCGAGCAAGGCGGACTTTCCCGATCCTGCCGCTCCGGTGACAACGAGCATGCCCGGTGCGGCACGGGCGAGCCAGCAGAGGATCTCATGACGTTCCTCGACGCGCCCCTGGAAGTACCAGGTCTGCTCACCGAGTTCGGCACCACTGGCCTTGGGGACGAAGTGACGCCGTTCGTCGTCGGTCAGGGACGCGATGACGGCATCGATTTCGGCGACCACATCCAGCGGTGCCTGAGTATGCGCCGCGATGGTCGACCGCGTGCGCCGCAGCACGGCACGCCCCGTATCCGTCTTCGGCGTGACAGGGCAACCTTGGAGGTTGCGGTTCAGTTCCGTGGCGAGGTCGTGCAGGTCGATGGTCTGCTGTGCGCGGAAGGTCACCGTGAGGACGGTGGTCAGCGCTCTGCGGAACGCACCGAGCGTGGTACTCCCGTCCTTGGACGTCGCCACGAGCAGAAAGTTGTGGACGTCCCCATCCCGGTAGGCGTCCCCGGTCAGCAGTTCGACGAAGCGCCCGGAGGTGCAGGCGTCGATGATGACGATGGCCCAGCCGGCGCCGTTCCTGCCCTGCCTGGCCTTGAGGTGCCGCAGCAGAGTGGGTGGGTCGATGCCGTCTGGGGCGACAAGCTTGGGACTGTGGGCGTGTGCCAGCAACGAGGTGGGCCCTCCGTCACTGAAGCCGTGACCGACCCAGTAGAGGACGGTGTCGCCGATGTCTCGGGGAGCGGACCACGTCGTCAGGCGCGTGGTGACGGCTTCAACCCCGCGGTCCTCCGGGGAAACCGGCCAGGGTTCGGTCTGGGAACCGAACGGCTTCAGCAACGCCTCGATGCCTTCGATCTCGGGATCCGTCTCCAGCCCGGGGAGGTGGAGATAGACACCGATGCCGATGGGGAAGAACTGCAGAGGTCTTCCGTCAGTGCTGTCGGAGATGGTCATGACGCACTGCGCTCAGTCGTCGTCGGAGTCGAGCGCCAGGACAAGTTGGGTGACGGGGGCGTTGCCGCCGGTACCGGCCCTGACCCGGTAGAGGCCCGGCCCGGGAAGGGTGATCGAGGCACCGATCTCACCGTCGTGCCAGCCGAGCCGACCGGTGGCAACACGCAGGCCGGTCTCGGCGTCCTGCACAGTGCAGGTGATCCCGGCATACGTGTCCAAGACGGAACCCGGTCCGGGCCTCAGGCGCAGCAACCAGGGCCGGCCCGCCTCGACGCAGTCCGGGACGTCCAGACCGATGTCCCCCTCACCCACCGCGGGGCCGAGGTCCTGATCGTGCTCGGTGAGCACCGCGCGGATATAGGCGATGGCGACGCTGTCCTTTGCCAGGGCACCGTGCTGCAGCGGGAGTGGGGTCACGCCCATGGTCGGGCCGAAGGAAGCGGCGTCCCGGTAGACCGTGCCATCCCCGGCCCGGTCCCTGCGAAGCGGGATGCCGTTGCGGTCACGGGCCAGGCCCCCGTCACCGTTGCGCTCGAACGAGAGGTACTGCTCGTGCACCACACCACTGTCGAGACGCAGACTTTGCACGGTCGGCTGCGCGACGCCGACGACAGCGCGGTGCCCCGGCAGCGCAGGTCCCTTCTCCCGCAGGTGCTGCTGGAACTCCTGCGCCTCGCGGGCGAGTTCGGCATCTCCTCCCAGGACTGCCACGTCGGCCGGGGCGAGCCGGTGGACATCGAGACCCGCGTCGACGCAGCGGTAATCTGGCAGCAGGTCGTGTACACCGGGCAGTGTCGCGCACAGGGCCTGCATTCGGCGCCGCAGCCGGGCGGGCAGCCGGCCGGAGTGGTCACCATTGAGGATGACGGCCGCCATGACCGAACCCAGGAACGGGGTACCGAGGGTGACCACGGCCCTGGTTTCAGGGGTCAGGTCGCTGCCCTGGGAGGCGGCGTGGGCGAAGGCGGCCCGGGTGACCAGTCCGCCCATGGAATGGGCGACGAACACCAAACGCGCCTCGCGCTCGTCCGGATGCGAGCAACGTGCCCGAGCATGCTCCTCGCTGGCGCGCCACCGCGCCAGGTGATCGTGAGCGGCTTCCGCCAGCCGCGCTCCATTGACGGCGACGGGGAGCCGCCAGTCGTACGCGAACTCAAGTACGGCCTTGGGGCGGGCGACAGCACGGACGGCGTCAAGAAGATCGCCGTACGGCTCGAAGCCCTTCAGGAACGGCGCCACCGTCGGGACGCGCAGCAACTCGGTGGCTTCGATCCGACCGTACCGGCCGGATCGTTCGTCGTCGTCCAGGTGCAGCGGGCGCATCCCGTCCTCGTGCCGCCATGCCTCGACCACCCACCGAGGATCACGCAGTCCCCACACCAACCGCCCGGTCGTGGTGTCGCGCAAGGCGCTGCCCATGATCCCCGGCACCACGATCACCGCATCATGCGTGGCATCCCGGATCACGGGTGGTGTCGGCGTCCAGGGCGCCACGCCCGCGCCAAAGGACATACCGGCTCGCTCGGTCCCCCCATACGTCATGCGGGAACGATATCCGGCATGCCTCACGCGGAGGCGGGAAAGCCGAGGACCGTAGGCGTGGCGACACTGTAGCGCGTTGCCCAATGTCGCGCTCATTGAAGGTAGTTGTTCTTGTTCGAAAGGCTCCACCGAGGCGTCAGCAGTGACTGGGCGCCCGATCCACCTCGGCCCACAGCGTCTTGGTGCAGGGGCCCTGCGGTCCCGTGCACCAGCGGTCGGCGAGGGCTTCCACAAGTAGCAGCCCGCACCCCGACTCGGCCTCCGTCGCTGGCAGTTCGGGCAGTCTCTGGGTGTAGGCGGGAAGCCCGCCCGGCCGGGTGTCGGTGACCTCGACACGCACCGACTCCGGCGTCAGCGTCAGGCACAGCGCGAAGTCCCGTCCCGACGCGCAGCCGATCAGGCGATGCGGGCGCGACACTGTTGACAGCCTGTCACCCCTCGCTCACCATCGTGCCTCTTGCGGTTGGGGTCTGCGCCCGGCAACAACCCGATCACCTTGTGGATTTGATCGTCGGCCACTGCCGCATACCCTGCGGTCGTCGCCGGTGAAGCGTGCCGCATCAGGCGCTGGGTGAGCAGGAGATCACGCCCCGAGGCGCGATAGACGGCTGTCCCGAAGCGGTGCCTCAGCTGGTGGTAGCGCATACGGATGCCCTCCTTGGCCGCGATGGCAGCGACCGTGCGCGAAACTCGCTCAGGGGTGACTCCGCCCCATAGGCGCCCCTCGGCCGTGAGGTCTAGCTTCTGAGTGACAACGGGAGGGACCGGGACGATATCGGTACGTCCACCCTTGCCTTGCACCCGCAGGACGACCTCGCCGTCCTGGAGAACCGATATGTCCTCACGTCTGAGCTTGGCTGTCTCATGCGCTCGCAGACCACAGAAGGCCCCCAAGAGCACCCACGCGCGATGATGGCCCCGTGCGACTGAAGTAATGCGGGCCAGGTCCCCCTCCGGCAGAGGGTTCGGCGTTGAACGCGGTGCCGGCGGCTTTCGAATGCCTGTGACAAGATCTACGCCTCTCCATCTACCAAAAGCCTGTAAGTGGTTGAGGTAGGTCCGCCGGGACCACGGCTTGAGCGAGCGCACCGCGAAGTAGGCCATCACATGATCGACTGTTAAGTCCTCAACCCGAACGAGGGCCGCCTTGGCGATGGCGCGAATACAGCGGGCTCTGGCACGGATGGTGTTGATCGAGTATCCGTCCACATGCTGTGCAGCAATGAAGGCATCGAGGACCATGAGGGGAACGTGTGCACCAACGGGGTTGGCAAACCAGACTCACCATCACATGGCCATTAAGCATTCAATAATGTCTTAAAGTATGAGATTTCGGCATCCGACTGGTATCTGGGGACGCCTCGGGGCGACCAGGCGCCTATATCGGCTCCTACGTCCTAGGCAAGGGCTTCATCCTGTCGCCCCAGCAGGCCGAGGAGCTCATCCAGCGCGACCCGCGCAACCGCGACGTCCTCTTCCCCTACCTCAACGGCGAGGACCTCAACTCCCGTCCGGACTGCTCGGCGAGCCGCTGGGTGATCAACTTCCACGACTGGCCCGAGGAGCGGGCCCGTGAATACCCTGAAGTATTCGCCATCGTGGAACGCGACGTGAAGCCCGAGCGACTCAAGAACAACCGCAAGGTCTATCGCGATTACTGGTGGCAGTATGCAGAGAAGCGTCCGGCCATGCTTAAGGCGATCAAGGGACTGGACAGTGTCTTGGCGGTGGCACTCGTGTCCCGAACCGTGATGCCAGTTTCGGTACCGACAGGACAGGTCTTCTCACACATGCTTGGGGTGTTCGCAGCTTCGGATTCTGCCCACTTGGCGTTGCTGGACAGCGGTATCCACTACGCGTGGGCAATCGCACGGGCGTCCAGCCTCAAGGGAGACCTTCGCTATACGCCGTCAGATGTTTACGAGACAATGCCGTTGCCTACCGGCAGCACGACCATGGCCGTTGCAGGTGCCGAGCTTGATCAAATCCGGCGATCTGTCATGCTCCAACGCGGCCTTGGTCTGACCAAGCTCTACAACCTCGTTCACGACCCGAGCATCATCGACGCAGATATCCATGCTCTGCGTGCAGCACATGTGGAGGTCGACCATGCCGTGATGCAGGCCTACGACTGGCAAGACCTGCACTTCCGGCACGACTTCACAACGACTCGAAAGAGCACGCGCTTCAGCCTACCCCAGCCGGTCCAGACTGAAGTGATCGACCGATTGCTCGAACTGAACCACGCCCAGCACGGGGGAAAAGCCGACTTCCTGCTCTTTTGAAGATCAGAAGAGCAGCCCCTCGCGTACTGCTGAGGGCGACTGAAAATGTCGCTGGTGATTAAGCTCCAGGAGTCGGTCCAAGATCTCGGTAAGAGTACGCATCGGGAACGTGTAGCGCACGCCTTGACGAGTTTCATGGAACCCATGTTCCAAGTTCAGGTCGCTCCACCCGTAGGCTGCCGACACAGCCTCGTCCACAGCTCGATGGCAATCTCGTACAGCTGCAATCTCGGCATCTCCGACAGAAGGATCATGGACGAGGTTGTAGAGCTTGGTCAGACCAAGGCTGCGCTCCGCCATGATCTCAGCTCGCAGCTGATCAAGGCGGGCACCCGCATCTGCCATGCCTGATGAGTAGGTAGGACGTGGAAGTGTCTCGAACACGTCTGACGGTGAGTAGTTGAGGTCAGCCTTCATTGTGGACGAGTTACGCCATGCCCAACATGTATGGAACGAACTACTGAGGAACGCGAGATCCCCGTCGGAAGCGGACGCAAAAACGGCCAACTTGTGCGAAAGGACCTGTCGGCTTGGGACTCGGGCCGGCATCACGGTTCGGGACACGAGTGCTACCACCAAGACACGTTCGCGGCCGGAGATGGCTCGGTACAAGTCCATGGCGGGCCGGGTGAAGCGCCACCAGATCTCACGACGCTGTCGGTTGTTGTTCTTGAGTCGCTCGGGCTTCACGTCGCGTTCCACGATGGCGAATACTTCAGGGTATTCACGGGCCCGCTCCTCGGGCCAGTCATGGAAGTTGATCACCCAGCGGCTCGCCGAGCAGTCCGGACGGGAGTTGAGGTCCTCGCCGTTGAGGTAGGGGAAGAGGACGTCGCGGTTGCGCGGGTCGCGCTGGATGAGCTCCTCGGCCTGCTGGGGCGACAGGATGAAGCCCTTCCCCAGAACGTTGGCCCCCTGAAAGGACTTCCCGCGGTTGGCTACCAGTCGATACGGCCGCCCCTTCACCCGTGACTGTGGATCCAGCGACGTCGTGATGCCCCGAACCTTCTCGCCGTCCAGCACTCTGTCCGCCTCGTTCGCGAGCGGCGGCACCGAAGTCCAGACGGCGCAGTACTCCAAGACCGCCGACTTTGAAGGCCAGGGTGCGCTCTTCACCGCCCGCCGGATGCTGACCTTCCTCTTCTCCTCCAACTGGTCCAGGCCGACCTCACGGGTGTCACCTTGAGCCAGAGTGTTGGTAGCGATGAGCCCCGTCTGGCCATGCTTGTTGAGGAGCTGGTGAGCGCGGAGTTCAAAGTAGGCCACCAAGTCGGCGCTACCACGCTTCTTGTCGGCGAGGTAGTCGACCATGTACTCGCGGTACGCCTCGCCCAGGGCGCCCGTGAGTTTCTGGCCGCCGAGGAACGGCGGGTTGCCGATGATCGCGTCGAAGCCGCCATGTTCCGTGAAGACTTCAGGGAAGGTCAGGGGCCAGTGCAGAGGTCGTCGGGCCAGCCCTCCGCTCGGGGCTTCGGAGGAAAGCCACTCTTCAGCGGTGGCATGGGCTTCCCGCACTTCATCCGAGTCTTCCGAAACCTCCTCGTCGATGATCCGTTCCACGATGAGCTCAGCCTGCGGGAAGAGATCCTTGATGCGCTTGCCGCCGTCCTCCACGTACCACTCGACGCGTCCCGAGGCACAGGTAGCCAGTGCCGCACCGGCGAGAAGGTCGCCGACAAGCCGTAGCCGTGCGGAGTGGCGGTTCACCTCGGAGAGCTTCTCCCGTTTACGCTGCAGCGCGACCAGGTCCACACCCCTGACCGAAGTGATCGCCAAGCGAAGGTCCTTGAGTTCCTTGGCCTTCTTCTTCAGTGCTTCCGCGCGCTCGTCGGCGTGCTTGGTGAGCAGGCTGCGCTTCTCGGTCGGTTCCAGGTGTTCCGCTCTGATCTGCTCCATGTTGTGCACACCCAGCAGCGAGTCCCCCGCCACCAACCGGTCGTCCAGGAAAGTGAACGGACGCGTCGGGTCCATGGAGACCAACCACAGCGAGAGCTTGGCCATCTCCACGGCCATGGGGTTGATGTCCACCCCGTACAGGCAGTGCTCGATCACCTGGCGCCGGGCCTCGATCACTACCGGGTCGGACTCCGCGTCTGCTGCAGTGACCGCGTCAACAGCGCGCCCCGCCCGGTACTTGACCGCCTCCTCGCGGCCCTCCCGCTCCCACGCCTCGATCAGCCGATCCCCCAAGTACCGGCAGGCGGCCACCAGGAACGCCGCCGAGCCCATCGCGATGTCCGCGACCTTCAGCTCACGGATCCGCTCAGCTGTCTTCGGCACCCAGGCATCCCTGTCCGCCGTCTGGAGCGGACCCGGCTCGTACACCAGCGGCTCCAGCGCGTGCAGCACGACCTCCTCCGCCAACCGGCGCGGGGTGTAGTGCGTACCCGTGTTCTTCCGCAGCGAGGACTCCGTCACGAACAGCGCGCCCGCCGGGATGACCACCGGCAGGTCCCGCAGGTCCCTCCGAATCACACCGAAGAAGGGCAGCAGACGTTCCGTCAGGGCCGCGTCGCGGCAGGCTGCGAGCAGCAGACGCCTCGCCTCCGTCGCGGCCTCCGCCTTCGCCGGGGCCAGCAGCTTCTCCAGACGCACCGCGCTCGCCGGCGGCTTGGGGTCCTTCCACGTCTCGTAGATCTTCTTCGCGAGGGTCTTCACGTCCCTCGACGTGGCCGCCAGGGACTCCAACTCCCTCAGCGGTACCTCGTGTTCCACGCCGTCCGGGCCGATGAGGCCGACCATCGTCTCGACGGCGCGCCGGGCGTCGTACGAGAGCAGGCCCTCGTACACGTAGCCGATCTCCTCCACGCCCAGCGCGCGGAAGCTGAGCGTGCGGGTCTCCCTCTGCCTGCCCGTGCCGACACGGACCTCCTGCACGGACTGGAGCATGTGCAGCACCGTGCGGTCGTCGATGGGGAGAAGGGGGAAGCTGTTCTCCAGCCAGGGGTACTTGTCCGGATCGAAGATGGAGCCGTCGTACGCCGGGAGTTCGAGCTCAGGGTGCAGCACTCCGCCGTGCACGGCGTGGAACAGCGCGATCAGGCGGTGCCAGGCGGCGGTCGTGTACTCCAGGGAGGCCTCGCCCTCGGCGTCGGCGCGGGACTTCAGCTCGGCGCGCAGGAAGCGGGCGGAGTAGGAGCGGGCGTAGACCTCGTTGTCGGCGGGCAGCAGTCCGCGTTCCTCGGCGAAGAGGAGGAAGACGACGCGCATCATGACCGCGACCGCGCCCCGGTAGACCTCGCTCGCCTCGACGCCGCTCGCGCGCAGGCCGGGGGTACCGCGTTCCATGGCGCTGGCGTCGGCGCGGCCGATGGCGTCCACCAGTTGCTCGACGGCCTGGCGGACCTGGATGCCGAGGGCCTCGGTGACCTCGTCGCCCGCGTCGAGGCTCTTCCTCAGCAGACCGACCAGAGTCTCGGACTCGTCGTACTCGAAGAAGCGACGGCGGCGCAGCAGGGAGACGAAGGCGCGGACGACCGTGCGTTCGGCGGCCTCGTTCCAGCCGATGGCGTCGAAGACGGCCGTGGTCGTGACGCCGCCGACCGGGGCCCAGACCAGGCACCACCAGCGGCCGTCGGTGACCAGGCCGAGGGGTACGTCGTGGTGGCGCAGGAGTCGGGCGAGGCGGTCGGCGGGGCCGGCCGCCCAGTCGTCGCCCCAGCTCGGGCGGGCCGTTGGGGCGGTGCCGCTGGGGATGGTCATGCCCAGCATTCGTACGCGCTTGGCAGCAGACCCCGTGTCCGGTTCGGCGGCGAGTTCCGTACCAGGCTCGGTTAGCGCGAAGTCGGCGCGGACACGGGCGTTGTGCTCGTGGACGTCGAGAGTGAGGCGGTCCAGGGCGAGGTCGTCGTCCTGGCCCTCGCGCAGAACAAGCGCATCGCCCCACTCCAGCAGCGAGCGCAGGATGTAGCCGGTCCACTCGTCGCGGCCGGCGTTGGTGTCGGCCTGCCAGTCGGCGTGGCGGGCGCGCAGCCGGGTGCGCTGGTCCTTGTCGAGGGCGTCGAGCTGGGGCCAGGCCTGGAGCAGGACGGGCATGGTGAGGAAAGGGCCGGAGACCTCGGTGAGGTCCAGCCATTCCTGGTGCTGGCCCCGGCCGTCCATGGCCTTGGCCCTGGCGGCGGCGACTCCGCGGGAGGAGCCACGGAAGGAAGAGGCGGCGGAGCGGCTCATCGGCTGGCTTCCTTTGCGGGGATCACGACGACGACGGCGACGGGGAAGAGGTGGGAGCGCGGCTCGTAGTAGCGGGCCGCGATGGCGGCGAGTTCGCGCTCGCGTTCGGCGGTGAGGCCTTCGATGCGAGCCTGCCAGCGGTCCCGGTCCTCGCGGTACTGGCGCTGTTCGGCGGTGGTGACCTCGCGGGTGCCGAAGAGAGCGATCTGCTCGTTGTCGTCGTCGCCCTCCTCCTTGAGCTTGGCGCGCAGGGTGGCCTCGAAGCGGTCCAGGGTGGCCCGGATGCGGTTCTCCTCCTCGGTGCGGCGGGCGGCCAGCGCCGATTCGAGGGAGGTGCCGCGTTCACGGGCGCGGGCGGTGAGGGAGTCGTGGAGGGGCTTCTCCAGCCGGGACCAGGCGTCGGTGAAGGCGTGCCGCAGGTCGGGGGCGGCCTCGGCGCCGTCGGCGAGCGCGCGGGCGAGGACTGCGCCCTGGGTGCGTACGGACTCCCAGCGGCGGAAGCGGCCGGTGTCGCCGAACCAGCCGCCCGCGTAAAGGATCTCCTCGTGAAGGCGGGTGCCATCGTTGCCGACGAGGACGTAACGGGCGTAGGCGGAGACGAGGGCCGTCTCGACGGCGGGGTCGTCGGAAACGACGGCGGTCACGCGGTGCAGACCGACGGTGTCGGCGTTCCACACGGCGGCCGTGAGCAGGCGGGTGGAGAGGGCGACCAGCGGGTGCTTGAGGTGGGCGAGCACCACGTCGTCGCGGCCGAGGGCAGCGACCTGCGGGGTGAATGTGACGGGGCGCTGCTCGGCTGGGCGAAGTTTGTGGGCGAGGCCGCGGGTGGCCCGTTCCCAGGTGCCGGAGAGCGGCGGGACGGTCCAGAGGCCTTTCATGTCCTCGTTGTAGTGCGGAGTCAGGGGCTGCTGGTGGTCCAGGGTGAGGGCGGTGTCGACGACCCGTTTGATGTTGGCTGGGGTGAGGCCAAGGGCGTCCACGGTCTCCTGGTACTGCTCGGCGAGGCGCTTGGCCTGCGCAGTGACGTTCTGCTCGGCGGCGACGGTGCCGCCAGTGCGGCGACCGGCGATCTGCTTGGGCTTGGCGTTGTCGATGTCGACGGGGGTGGTGTCGCCGGTCATACGGCGCTGTACGGCGTCGGCGATGACGGCGTTGACGGAGCCCAGGTCGGCTTCAGTGCGGGCGATCTTGCGGGCGATGCGGGAGAGGAACTCCAGGTCGGCCTCGTAGGATCCGGCGGCGGCGTTCTCCCAGCCGGCGCCGATGAAGTGAGTGATCTCCGGGTCGGTCTTCTGGCCCCAGCGGTCGATGCGGCCGATGCGCTGTTCGAGCTTGTTGGGGTTGAAGGGGATGTCGTAGTTGAACAGGCGGTGGCAGTGGTTCTGGAGGTCGATGCCCTCGCTGGCGGCGTCGGTGGCCAGCAGGATGCGGACCTTGCCCTCGTCGGTGGCGGGATGAGCCTGGAAGCCGAGGCGGATGTCCTCACGGTCGTCTGTGCTGAGTCCGCCGTGGAGGACGGCGACGCGGCCGCCGTCGGTGAGTTCCTGCTGCTGGAGCAGGTTGAGCAGCCATTTCTGGGTGTCGCGGTACTCGGTGAAGATCACGACGCGTTCGTTGGTCCAGAACTGGCCATCGGGGCGGCAGATGGCCTTCAGCTCGCGGATGAGCGCGTCGGCCTTGGAGTCGGCGGCGGCCTCGTGGGTCAGTGCCCAGCGCTCCATCTGCTGGAGAAGGGCGAGTTCCTCGCCGTCCTCCTGCGGGGTGAGGCTGGTTGAGCGCGTGAGGGCGTCGTCCTCTGCCTCCGCCAGGCCCAGGTCGTCGAGTTCGGCGACGAGGTCGGAAAAGTCCTCCAGCCAATCGGGGACTTCGGCAGCGGCCGAGCGGGAACGGGTCCGGGTGTCGTCGAGGTGGGAGAGGTAGACCTGGACGGTGTGCAGGAAGGCGGCCGGGGAGGAGAACAGCCGCTTCTTCAGCAGGAGAGTGACCAGGTCGGCGGCGCGGCGGCCGCCGCGGGCCTTTGGGGTCATCCGCTTGCGGCGAAGGTCGGAGAAGCTGCTGAGCACGCCGTGGATCTCGCGTTCGGTGTCGGTGTACTCGACGGGGAGTTCGCGGGTGCGGCGGGTGCGGAAACGGGGGGAGCCGTCGGGGTTGGTGATGGTGGACTTCAGGCGTCGGACGACGGTCTCCTTGCGGGCCTGCTCGTCGGGGTCGACACCACGGGCGAACTTCTGATTGTCGATGAGCTCCAGCAGCGCGGTGTACGACTCGGGGTAGCCGTTGTGCGGGGTGGCGGAGAGGAAGAGGCGGTGCTCGAAGTGCGGGACGAGCCGCCGGATCAGCTTGGTCTGCTGGGAGTCGACGGCGTACACCTGCTTGGGCGCGGCGGGTGCCACGTGGTGGGCCTCGTCGAGGACTAGCAGGTCGAAGAAGCGGCGGTCGGTTCCGTCCTCCCTCGTCTCCTGGCGGGTCGGGACGACCTCGTCGAGGAGGCGCTGCGCCTTGGTGCCGCGCAGCCAGGGCAGGGACACGATGGTCAGCGGGTGGACGCGGAACGGGTTGGCGGCGGTGCCGTGGGTGCGGCGCAGCCGGGCGCAGCGCTCGGCGTCGACGATCGTGAAGTCCAGGCCGAACTTCTCTGCGAGTTCGTCGCGCCACTTCAGGGTGAGGCCCGCCGGACAGATCACCATGACGCGGTGGGCACGCCCTCGCAGCAGCAGCTCCTGGACGACGAGGCCAGCCTCGATGGTCTTGCCGAGGCCGACGTCATCGGCGAGGAGCAGGTTGACACGGGGGGCGCCGACCGCGCGGGAGACGGGTTCGAGCTGGTAGGGCTCGACGGCGACGCCGGAGCGGAACGGCGCCTGGAGGGTCTTGACGTCGGCGGAGGCGACGGCCGACCAGCGGACGGCGTCGAGGAACGCGGCGAGACGGGACGGCGGGTCGTACTGTCCGGTCGACGCGTCGGGCAGGGAGCCGCGGTCGAGGACACGGCGGCCGGGCTCGACTTCCCAGATAACGGAGAGGGTGTCCCCGAAGCGGCCGTCGGCGACGGACTGGAGGTGGACGAGGGTGGCGGCGCGGCCGTCGGAGGGCGGGGCGGGTTCCACCCTGCTGACGACCCAGCTCTGACCCCGTACTTCGACGAGCTCACCGTCCCCGGGTAGTCGCTCCTGAGGAGCCGCCGCACCTCGCTCCCGGTGAGCCGTCTGCGTCATCGGTGTTCCGCCTCCCCTTGGCCTGGCATACGGCCAGAACACTACGCAATACAGGGCCTTCGCCCCGCCTCCTGCAGTAAGCTAGCACCGACGGATTATTGTGAACTAAGTTCACGAACCTCTTTCGGAATCCGTCAGCATCCACTCCAATCGGGCGATCAGGCTATCTGTCCGCGCGCGGCGTTCGTCGTCAGCCGGGAAAAACCGCTGCTGCTCCTGCCGCAGAGCGGTGAGCTGGTCACGCGCCTCGCGCAGCCGTCCCATCCGGGCAACGAGCGAGCCGATCCGGAACCTGGTGTCGAACACGCGCCAATCGGCGGCGCCGAAGACGGTCCGCTGCACGGGCAGGAGACTCTCGAACTCGTGCAGCGCCTCGGTCGTGTGCCCCAGCTCGGCCAGACATGTGGCCGAGCCGGCCCGGCAGGCCAGTACATCCGGGTCGGTGGCCGGGCGGCTGCGGCGGAGCGCGTCGCCGAGTGCGGAGTAGCCGCCGTGGGCGCGGGTGAACTCTTCCGACTTCACCAGCAGGTCGCACAGTGTGAGCCGCGCCGCCACGGTCTCGCTGTCGCCGAGCGGGCGGCCCGTCTCGTGCAGCATCCGCTCCAGCGAGGCGGCAGCCGCCGCGTGGTCGCCCCGGGCGGCCTGGTCGAGGATCTCTTGAGGTATGGCGGCGGCCGGGGCGGGGTCTGCGGTAGGCGCGGGGCGCGGGGCAGGGATCGGCCCGGAAAGGGAGTGGCCGGCCGGGGGTGATACGGACACGGAAGCGGACCGCAGGGCACCGGAGCCGGTGGCTGCCGCGCTGCCCGGCTTGGCAGACGTGCTCCCGGAGGTGGCGGACGTTCTCCCGGTGACAGCCCGGCCGGGCGACCGGGTGAGCCATGGGCGTGCCGCGCTGCGGACCTCTTCCGTCGAGGGGCGGTCGTCGGGGGACTTTGCCAGCAGTTCCATGATGAGGGAGGCGAAGCCCGCGGGTATGTCACCGCGCAGATCGCCGAGCCGGGGCGGTTCCTCGTACGCGTGCCGGTAGAGGAGTGTTACGGCCGTCCCCGCGGTGAAGGGCGGTCGGCCCGCCAGGATCTCGTACAACACACAGCCCAGGGCGTACAGGTCGCTCCGCTCCGTCGCCCGCCCGCCGTCCGCCTGTTCCGGTGCGATGAACCCGGGTGTGCCCAGCACTTCCTGGGTGCGGGTGAGCCGGGGTTCGCCGACGTCCGGCTCCAGGGCCGCCGCGATGCCGAAGTCGAGCACCTTCACCGTGCCGTTCGGCGTGAGCATCAGGTTGGACGGCTTCAGGTCACGGTGGACGACGCCGATGCGGTGGGCGTGGGCCAGGGCGTCGGCCGCTTGTGCGGCAACCTCGGCGGCGAGGTGGATCGGGAAAGGGCCGTTGCGCTTGAGGAGCCGGGAGAGGGTATCGCCCTGCACGAGTTCCATGACGAGGTACAGTCCGTCGCCGTCGTCTCCGTCGAGCCGACCCGAGTCGTACACGACCGGCACGCTCGCGTGGCGGATCCGGGCGGTGAGGCGGGCCTCGCGCAGGAAGCGCTGTTCCATGCGGTCGAGGTCGACACCGCGGCCGCCCGCCGACAGGAACTTGACTGCGACGGGCCGGTCAAGCCGCAGGTCCCGGGCCGACCACACGTCGCCCATGCCACCGCGGCCCAGGCGGTCGATCAGCTCGTAGTGTCCTCTGATCCGTCGTGTCACGCCGTACTCGGCCCCCTGCCCAGTTCGTGCGGTCGCCCGTACGGCATATTCTCACGCTCCTGGTGATCGGGTGGTCACACCGGGTACGGGCCCTGCGGGAGCACGAACGGTCGGCGCGGGTCCTCGGTACCGAAGCCGCGCAGGGTGCCGGGGCCGGGGCGGGCGGCGGGCAGCCACGGTCCGAGCGCGCCGTACACCTCGGCGGCCGAGGAGGGCCGATTTTCGCGGCCCTTAGCCATCAGGGCGAGGGCCAGTTCCTGGAGCGCGTCCGGTACGGGGACGCCCGCCGTGGCGAGGCTGGGCGGCGCGTCGTGCAGATGCCCGCGCAGGACGGCCAACGGCCGCTCCGCGGGGAAGGGCGGGGTTCCGGCGAGCATGTGGTGCAGCAGGCAGCCGACGCTGTACAGGTCGCTGCGCCCGTCGAGCGCCGCGTCGCCCGACAGCAGTTCGGGCGACGCGTAGCGGAGGTTGCCGGGCTGCTCACCGGTGGCGGTCAGTCTCGGGCCCTCGTCCGCCATCAGTTTCACCAGGCCGAAGTCCAGGATCTTCACCACGCCGTCGCGACGGATCATGACGTTCTCGGGCTTCAGGTCCCGGTGGACGAGACCTGCGGCGTGCGCGGCGGCGAGGCCGGAGCAGATCTGGGCGGCGACGGCCGCTGCGGACGCCACGTCGAGCCGTTCCTCCTCGGCCTCGTCGATGACTGTACCGAGCGTCGCCCCATCGACGAGCTGCATCACGAGCCAGTGGGTGTCACCGGTGACGGCCGCGTCGTGGACGGTGGCGATGTTGTCGCTGTCGAGCGCCGCCGCGGCCTTCGCCTCCCGTACGAAGCGGCGCCGCGCCCGCTCGCGGTCCTCCGCCTCGGCGAGGAGTTCCGCGGCGACTGTCTTGACGGCGACAGGACGCCCCAAGTGCAGGTCGCGTCCCTGCCAGACCTGCCCCATGCTGCCGCGTCCAAGAGGACGGTCAAGTGCGTAGCGGTCGCCGAGCACGGTGCCCTGGCCGATGGTGTGCACGAACTCCCCCTCCTGGCGGGGCGATCAGTAAAGTGATCGTAGTTCCTGGAAGGCTGGCCGGAGGGGGCGGGGATGGCGACGCTGGGCATGCACCGGGACTTTCTGATGGAGTTCGCCACGCTGGAGAAATCCGTCCAGAAACGCGTCTTCGAGGTGTTCGAGAAGTTCGCGGCAGCCAAGCACGCGGGACTGCACCTGGAGAAGCTCACGCACCAGAAGGATCCGCGGCTGCGGACCATCCGGATCACCGACTTCTGGCGCGGCGTCGTCCTCAAGGCGGAGTCCGGCGACAGCTATCTGCTGTTGAGGGTGCTCCCGCACGACAAGGCCAACGACTGGGCGGCGAAGCACCGGGCGTCGGTGAACGAGGCCACCCAGGGCATCGAGATACGCAACGATGTGGCCCTGGAGCGGGCCACGGCTGGGCTGCGTGCGTTGGCCGCCGACGAGCCGTCCCGTCTGTTCCCCGCCGCGGAGTATCCGGACAAGGTGCTGCGCAGCCTCGGGGTCGACGAGGAGATCCTGCCGATCATCCGGCTGGTCCCCGACGAGGCCCACCTGGAGGCACTGCACAAGGTGCTTCCCGAGCAGCAGTACGACGTGCTGCTCGGGCTCGCGACCGGTATGAAGCCCGAGGAGATCGACCGCGAGCTCGTGCAGGCGTACGCCCGGACAGCCGTGCGGAGCGCCCGGGCCTCCGAGGGCGACGAGCTGGGCACCGCGATGGGCCGCTCACGCGGCCGTATCGCCCTCGTCTCCGGAGCCAATGAACTGCTGGAGATCCTTCAGCGCCCCTTCGACGCCTGGCGGGTCTTTCTGCATCCGAGCCAGTACCGGGTGGCCTACCAGGAGAGTTACGCCGGCTCGGCGCGGGTCACCGGCGGGCCGGGTACGGGCAAGACCGTCGTGGCGCTGCACCGGGCGTACCACCTCGCGCGGGGCCTGCCCGCCGACGCGCCCGACGGCTGTGTACTGCTGACGACCTACACGAAGGACCTGGCCGCCGAACTGCAGCGCTGCATGGAGCTGCTGATCACGGAGGACGCTGTCCGCGCGAAGATCCGGGTGGTGAACGTCGACGCCCTGGCCAACGAGATCGTACGGGCGGACCGCGGCGGCGCACCGCTGAAACTGGTCTTCGACCAGAAGGAGATCACCGCTCGGTGGGCGCGGATCGCGCGACGCTTGAACCTCGACTTCACGGACGTCTTCCTCGACCAGGAGTGGCGGCACGTCGTCGTCGCGCATGCCGTCGCCACTCCCGAGGAATACCTCAAAGTGTTGCGGACAGGCCGTGGGAGCGGGCTCGGGCCGCTGAAACGCCTTCAGGTGTGGCGTGCGGTCTCCGCTTTCGAGGAGCAGCTGCGCCAGGCCGGGGAATGGACGTTCCTGCAGGTGTGCGCCGAGGCCGCACGTGTCCTGGACGGGAGCGGCAAGCGGCCCTTCCGGCATGTCGTCGTCGACGAGGCACAGGACCTGCACCCCGCCCAGTGGCGGTTCCTGCGGGCCCTCGTCGGCTCCGGCGCCGACGACCTGTTCCTCGCCGGGGACACCCACCAGCGTATCTACGGCAACCGGGTCTCGCTTCGCTCGCTCGGCGTCGAGGTCGTCGGACGCTCGTACCGGCTGCGGGTCAACTACCGCACCACGCAGGAGATCCTCGCCTGGTCCACCGCGCTGCTGACCGGAGAGAAGCCCGACGACATGGACGAGGGGAAGGAGACCCTGGCTGGCTATCGCTCCACGATGCACGGCGAACGGCCCGAGACCGCGGGACACGCCTCGAAGCCCGAGGAGATGGCGGCGCTGGTGGCCCAGGTGGAGAAGTGGGCCGCCTCGGGCGTGGATACGGAACACATCGGCATCGCGGTGCGGTTCATCCAGTTCGGGCGGGACATCGCCAAGGCCCTGGAACGCGCCGGGATCCCTTCTTTCGTCCTGGGGGCCGGGCGCAGTGGTGCGGGGGTGCGGATAGGGACCATGCACCGGATGAAGGGGCTGGAGTTCCGCTGCGTCGCCGTGGCCGGGGTGATGGACGGCACGGTTCCGATGAAGTCCGCCGTGACTCCGGTGGACGTCGACGCGCAGCAGCACCAGGAGGATGTGAATAGCGAGCTGAGCGTGCTGTTCGTGGCGTGCACGCGGGCGCGGGAGGCACTGCGTGTGTCCTGGCACGGGACGCCGAGTCCGTTCCTGGCACCAGTCATCAGCGGTCCGCGTCCGTAGCACTTTGGGTTCGACGGGTGTGGGGCCCATGCGTTCTCGGGCCTCACACCCGTGATGACAACGTCAGAGCGTGTCCGGACCGTCGTCCATCATGCGGCGGGCCTCAGCCAGAGCGGCGGTCTGCGCGAACCATTCCAGCACCACGCAGATCTCCTCGCTGTGCCCGGAGAAGACCTCCAGGGCGAAGGATGGACGCAGGTCCAGTTTGGCCTCCGCCAGGTCGATGCCCTCGATGCCGTTCAGCCGGATCATCAGCTCCCGGCGCATTGGCTCGTCATCGAACGGAGGCCGCCGCTTCAAGTATTGGAAGACCACTTCGACAGTGCCCGCGACTGGGTAGATCCCCAGCGGCCAGAGCGCACGGGCGGTGTCGCGCGTGTCGCCGAACCGCACCATTGGGAAGCAACTGGTCTCGTCGGCTCGGCCGTAGGCAAGGTGGCCGCCCTGCTGCTCCCAATAACGCAGTGCGCCGAGGACGCCCTGCACGGTCTCCTCGGTCTGGTTGTCGCGGAGTTGGGCTTCGAACCGGTCGGCCTTTGTCTGCTGCTCGACTTCGGCCTGCGCGGATGGCACGGACTCATCCGCGGTGTCCCTGCCGAGCAGGGTAGCCAGGTCGGCGGTGGTCAGCCGGTGGGACCGGCGGGCCCGTCCCGCGTCGTCGAAGCGAACTCCCTCCGCTTCCAGGCGGGTTCGCGCGTCGCCGGACTCCTTGCCGTCCGGCCACCGGAAGCCCGCCGAGACGCGGCCGTCCGCCGTCAGCACGCGGTACGCGCCGTGCAGACCAACCCTGGTCGCCAGGTGCTGGCCCACTGGGACGGCATGGGTGCCGATCAGTGCCGCCACATCGCCGTACGTCGTCCACGTGCCGGCCGGCATGGCAAGGAGCGCAGCCCGGAGTTCCTTCCAGCCAGCCCACTCGTCCTCTGCTTGGACGACTCCCTCGGCGGGGCCGGGCCACAACCTCACGGCTTTGTCCGCCAGTTCGTCGGCGCGGGCGAGAATCTCCTTCCTCGCCCACCGTTCCTCGGCGGCGATCCGCTGGTTCATGCGCAAGGCGCTGGCGTCGAGGATTTCCTGCTTGCGGCGGAAGGGGTGGTTCGACAGGCGCGCGTTGTCCGCGGAGAGGGTGAGGTTGCCCAGGGTGTGGACGAGCAGGGCGTGGAGTTCGTCCGGGCTCTGGCCGTCCTCGGCGTCCTCGGCGAGAAGGTCGTACCATTGCTGGGCCGGGCTCTGCGGCAGCACGTGCTCGACGGTGAGGGATGCCTTGGCGTAGTCCACGGGCTCACTACCGTCATAGCTCTCCTCCAGTCGGCGCAGCACCTGGAACCGCTGGTTGCTGCGGCCCGCCTTGTAGAAGGGGCGGGTGCGGACAGCCTCGCGCAGCGCTTCGTCGCCGGGCCAGACTCGTGCCCCCGTCCTGTTCCGGGACAGGAAACGGCGTACGGCGTCCGCCGGGTCGTCGTCCTTCTCCAGTTCCTTGGGCATCTCCATGAAGACCCGGTTGCTGCCCGTGGTGGACAGGCCCGCCAAGAGGCGGCGCACCATGTAACTCTCGGCGTAGGCCAGCGCTCGGGCGGCCTGCTGGGGCGTGGCCCGGCCGTCGTCGACACGGTCGAGCAGCTGGAGCGCCAGCGGGTAGTGGGTCTGACCGCCCCAACGGAACAGCCTCTCCAGGACCTCTCGCAGTTCCGGGTCCGGCTCCCGCCGAGGCTCCAGGATGCGCATCAACCGTTCGGCCCGCCGGGCGAGGGAGGCGATCTCGGCCTCCAGTGCCGCCTCGTCGGTGCTCAGTGGCTCCAGGCGCTTCTTCTGGTCGCGGTAGATCTCGCTCTGCTTGGCCCGGCTGTTGCCAGCCACAACCAGATCAAGCCAGACGAGCAGTTCGAGGTTGTCGGGACCGAGGAGCTCCTGCATAGGCAGCCAGTGGTTGCGGTAGACCGACTCGCCACGGGTCTGCAAGCACATGAAGAGGTAGTTGCGCAGCAGGTCGCTCTGGCGGAGACCGACACCGGTGTTGTTGATGGACTCGAAGATGCGGTAGACGTTGTCGCCTTCGGCCGCGGTGATCTCGACGATGGACACCAGACTGCTCAGGACGGTTTCCACCGCGCCCGTCCACGCTTCGCCGCCGTTCTCCTCGCCCTCCGTGAGGACGGCCACGAAGAAGCGGTAGGCGGCGCCCACATTGCCGGGGCCACCGGCCTTGGGGGTGTTCTCGACGCACGCGGTGAAGGCCTCGCGGTCCGCCTGTGTCGGCAGGAGACGGTAGTGGTCGTCGCCGTTGCGGTACCTGTTGACGAGCACGAGGTCGTGAATGCGGTCGGCGTCCCGCTCGGCGCCGCGCTCCCGGTAGCGGTCACGCAGCGCGGTGAGGGCCAGCATGAGGGTGGTGAGCCGCTGCTGCCCGTCGACGACGAGCCAGCGCTGCATACCTCCCGCGGTGATCCTTCCCGGGGCGAGCACCACGGAGCCGAGGAAGTGGGTCGCGGGCGTCCTGCCCTCCAGGTGCTCCTCGACCAGCTCCAGCACGTCGTCCCAGAGCTGCTGCAGCTCGTCCTGCTGCCAGCTGTATGTGCGCTGGTAAAGCGGCACCTGGAACTGCTTCTCGCCTTGGACGAGCTCCTTGAACGTGGTCTCCTGAGCGTGCACGCACCCCTCCCCGCTGTCTGCCGGGCCAGCTCATACTCCCCCATCGGGTTGGGATGGCCTCTGCCCCGACTCGATCACCAGCGGTGACACTATCGGCCGAGCCTCAGGCGCACACCTCGTTCCCCCGTCATCGGGGAGGTCGTGGGGAACTCGCGGTTCCGGAGGCACTCACCCGACAACGACACGGATCGGGCCCGACAACAGCCGCGGAACTCCGCGTGGGCTGCCCACAGGGGATAGCAGCAGTACAGCAATCAGCCGCCCGGACACGCCAAAACGTCATGCCGTTCGGGCACCGCCGAGTTCATGGCCAGTCGGCGAGGGGGCGGTGGCGATTGAGCTCCTCAGAAAAATGACCACCAACAAAGTGCTTATCCCACATCAGTGCGAGATGGATTTTTCGGGTTCTCCCCCAATATGGTTGACGAGCCGCCCTGGTTCCACACCAAGCCCCGCTGCGATGCCGAGGAGTGTCAGCACGCTGAGATTGCGCCTCCCGTGCTCGATATAGATGAGGCCTCGAAAGCTCAATCCGCTGCGTTCAGCAAGCTGCTCCAAGCTGTAACCGCGCTCTTCTCTGAGGCGTCGAATTTGCAGACCGATGGCCAGGAGTCGCGGATCGGGCGGCGATGAGCTTTCAGACACATGGTGACTCGACCGTCAACCCATCAGGTACACCATGAACAGCTGTGCATAACTACTTCCCGTAGTGGAAAGTCTGCGCGGGGAACGGATAGAGCAGCACACCGTCGGCCGTCGTCAGCACTCGCGTGCTGGCGTTGATGGCTGTGGGCAGGTCCTGTTCGCAGCCATCAACGGAGCACTCGGGCTCCGAAGCCAACGCGAGGTCAACAAGGCCGAGGGGTAAACAGTAGACAGGCAGGCGGGATTTCATGGGCAGGCCAAACGAACCTTTTGACCGCTGGCACAAGACGTATCCAAAACCGGACCGCGGGGAGATCCCATGCCGCTGTGGAACGACACGTCGCCCGCTGTATCCCTCATCGGATCACGGGCGAGGACTCCAATGGCAAGCCCGATACGCGGACTCCAACGGTAAACAGTACCGTCGCTCCTTTGCCGCCTGGCAGGAGTGCCGCGACCATCTGGATAATCTTCATGCAGCCATGCAGTTGGGTACATCGGGTAACCCGGGTGCAGTCAGCCTGCCTGTCGAGTTCTACGCGAAACAGTTGATCGAGAGGAGGCGCAAGAGAAACAAAAACGCCAACACGACAAATACCTACGAGAGCCATCTTCGGAATCACATCCTGCCGTTCGCCGGACGCCGGCCCGCGAGCGCGCTACGCCGCCGGGACTCCACGGCGCTAGTCGACTGGCTCCTCGTCAAACCCAGCCTCAGTTCCACGTGCACGGTCGTCCAGATCTTCAAAACTTGGCGGATTCTTGTGCACTACATGCTGGACGAGGACGTTCCACTACCGTCCAACGTCGTGGCGCGCATCGACCTTCCGGACGTCACACAGCGCGTAGCGGTCGCGCTGTCACCCGGACAGGTCGCAGCCATCGCAGCAGCCATGCGCAAGGTGGCGCCCCGCTACGAGATCCTGATCTGGCTCGCCGCGTGCGCCGGGCTCCGTCAAGGTGAGGCCTTTGGGTTGAGGCAAAGCCAAGTCATGCAGAGCCAGGACCGGCTCTGCATCAAGGAGCAACGGCAGCGCGGCAAGGCCGTAGGGCTCAAGACCAAAGCCAGTTACGCCACGCTGCCAGTGGACCACTTCCTGATCGAGCAGCTGACCCAGCACAGTTCACAGTTCGTTGAACCGGAGCTCGTTTCGCCATACACCGAGCAGCGCCGCAGGGCGCGCGGCTACGCGGAGCCACCGGGCGAGGACCTCATCGTCACCAACCGCTTCGGCAGGCCTGTCCTGCGCAGCGATTTTCATGACAAGTGGAAAAGGGCCGTGAGGCTGGCCGGGCTTCCCGGAACGACACGTTTCCACGATCTCAAGCACTTTTACACCACCACGCTCGGCTCCTCCGGTAATCACGATCCGAAGACCGTGCAAGCGCTCTCCCGGCATGCCGAGTTCTCCGAAACCTGGGACACTTACGCCCATCCTCCACTCGCCGTGGAGCATGTCACGGTCACTGCGTTCAGCTCCGCCTTCGCACACATCGCGCAACACAGTTCGTGCCACGAGCAACCTTGACGGCTCCCTGCTGCTCGGCGAGCGGCCTCTGCGCCCGGGGCATGGGTCCGGAGCTGGCCGACTCCGTGGATGGCAGGTGCGCGACTGGCAGGCTGCCGGGGTCACTTCCCCGAAGATCGCGGTCTGCGCGGTTCGAGATGCACGCTGCGTAGATCAGCGAGCTCGCCAAGGCGAGGCTTCCGGTGGTGCGGGTCGAGGAGAGGGAGCCCGCCGACACGGTCGGCGTTTAGGTGTCGAGCCTGTACAGCGTCAAGGGGCTTGAGTTCTACTGCGTGGTCGTGGCCGGGATGTCCGTCTCCGCATTCCCGTTCCTCGATCAGGTGCATGGAGCGTCTGAACGACCATGCCTGACCTGTGAACAAAGTCAATGGCCGTAGTAGCCTGACGGACGTAAGAGGAGAAGGGTGGCTCGATCACGCACCCACCGTCGGGGGCAAATCCTCGTTCGCCCAAGAAACGCCCTGGGAGTGCAGATGACCACGCCTCGCGCCGTACCGGTGACTCTGGCCGAAATCGCCCGCCTCGCCGGCGTCGGGCGGGCTGCCGTCAGCAACTGGCGGCGGCGGCATCCGACCTTCCCCCAGCGCATCGCGGGCACCGACGTCAACCCCCAATTTTCCATGACCGACATCGAGAACTGGCTGCGCGAGAACAAGAAACTCAAGAAGTCCGTCGAGCGGGAATGGCTCTGGCCCCGCTTCGAGGTGCTCGGCGGACGCGACGAGACCGGGGATACCATCGCACGGACGGGACGGCTCCTCGCCAGCCAGGAGGACGAGGATTGTGGCCAACTCCCCCCTGAGGCTGCGGAATTGATCGACCGGACCGTGGCGCTGGGGCGGCGCGAGGGGGAAGCCGAAACATTCGCGTTCCTGCTGCGCCGGTGGCTCGATGTCCACGTACGCCAGATCGCCACGACGCCGGAACCCCTGGCAGCACTCATGGCGAGCCTCGCTCTCAGCGCGGCCACCAGCGCTGGGAGCGGCTCGAACAGCGTCACAGTGATGGATCCGGCCTGTGGCACCGGGCACCTGCTCGTAGCCGGGGCCGAAGCGGTGAAGGCAGCCGGAGGCGGGGAGCCCACCCTGCTCGGCGGTGACCGCGACCCTGTCCTCGCCGCACTTGCGGACGCCCGCCTGAGACTCGCTGAGAGGGAGGGCGGGCGGGCCGTCATCGATGTGCGAGCTGGCGACTCGCTGCGCGACGACCCCTTCGCCGATGACCCCGCCGACATCGTCCTGTGCAATCCGCCCTTCAGCGAACGGGACTGGGGATATGAGGAGCTCGCCACCGACTCCCGCTGGAGCTACGGGCTGCCCCCGCGCACCGAGCCCGAACTCGCGTGGGTCCAGCACTGCTTGGCCCGGCTGCATCCCGGCGGCGCCGCTGTGCTGTTGCTGCCGCCCGCCGTCGCGGCCAGGAAGGCCGGACGACGAATCCGCGGTTCGCTGCTGCGCACCGGCCACCTCCGGGCCGTCGTCGCACTGCCGCCGGGATGCGCGGCACCACACAGCGTCTCCCTGCACCTGTGGCTGCTGCAAACGCCCGTGCCCGGGAAGGAGAAGCAGGCGGGCGGGCGACTCCTGGTCGCCGACGCCGCGTCACGCTTCCCCCGGGATTCCACGCGGGAGAGCGCCCCCGCCCCCGACTGGGCATCGATCGGCGCCTTCGTCCGCGAGGCCGTCGAGCAGGCCGACTCCCCGCAGCTCCCCGCCTACGTCGCGCAGGTGCCCGTCATCGAACTCCTCGACGACGAGGTCGACCTCACCCCGGGACGCCACATCAGCCCGTCCCCAGCGGACACCGCGCCCCGACTGGCCGCGTCCTGGGGGGAGTTCACCGCACTCACCGCAAGCGTGGACAAGTCGGCGCAGCTGCTCGCCGCGCTCGACCTCGTCGCAGCCACGGCGGACACACCGACAGCGACCACCGTCGCCGAACTCGCCCGGGCCGGTGCACTCACCCTGCGCGGCGGCCAACAGCCACCGGAGAAGTCGATCAGCACCAGCCCCTCGTCCGACGGCGACATCCCCTTCCTCACCGTTCCCGACCTATTGGGGACGGGGGAACCCGGGGGCTGGCTCGCCTCCGACGGCGATTCGGCCCGCGAGGCCGTGATCGTCCAACCCGGGGACATCGTGGTCGTGGGCGTGGCGCGGAAATTCTCCGCCTGGGTCCACGAGGGGCCGCCGACCGCCCTCGGTCCGCAGCTGCATGCCGTGCGGGTGCAGCCCGAGCAGCTCGACGCCTGGTTCCTCGCCGGTTCGCTCCGCGCCCCGGCCAACGCCCGGCAGGCCGGCACCCACACGACGAGTTCCTCCCGCATCGACGTCCGCCGCCTCCAAGTCCGCCAGGTCCCGCTCAGCGAACAGCGCCGCTACGGCGAGGTTTTCCGTGAACTGGACTCCTTCGAGCGGGTGTTGCGCCGCGCCACCGACCTCGGCGCGGACCTCGTCCGCGACCTCGGCGACGAAGTCGCGGCCGGACGCCTGGCGGGCGGGGCGTAGGACGGCGAGCGTGACACGGTGGCCGGGTCCGTCTGGCTCACGCAACGCTCTGCCGCCAACTGTGAGCGTCATGCGGCCCGGCCTGCGCGGACCGTGCTTACGTACTCGTGTCCGTGGGACCGGCGGGTAGTCTCCGGTCGTCCGCAGGATGCGGCCGTGCGTCGACGACATCGCCCAGCTGCTCAGCGAGCGGTCACGCCCCCACATCCCCCGGGTCCGCCAGGCGGGCCGAGAGCTGGGTGTCGACCGCGACGCGTACGGCCTCGACGCGGGCCGCGAGATCCAGTGTCAACCCGGCGGCGGTGCGGCCCGCCGCCTCGACCGCCCTGATGGCGGACTCCAGCTCACCGAAGGCGAGGCGGCACTCGGCGAGGCGCAGCCGGATGACCGCCCGTTCGGCCCGCTCGGCCGGGCCGTCCCCGTGGATGAGGTCGTCACCGATGGCTCGATAAAGACGGGTCGCGGAGCCGAAATCGCCGACCAAGCGGAGTCCGTCCGCCGCTGCCTGCCACACACGGCGTACCAGGGGACGACGCTCTCCCCACTCGCTGCGGACCCGTTCCGTCAGGCCAACCAGCACGGCGGCCGCGTCGCCCGGCTCGCCGGAGGCGATCTCCGACTCGGCCTGCGTGCACAGCTGGTCGACTGCACCCTGATCCAACCACTCCTCCTCGGTCGACGCGGATTCGGCGGGCGAGGGAGCGGGGGCGGGGCGGCGCGGGGCCCGCTCCTGCGGCCGACGCAACGGGGCGGTGGGGTCGGGGTGCGTACGCGGACTGGGCCCTGGGGCACCAGGCCGAGGCGCGAACGGGGCCAGCATCGCCAGCACCTCGCCGACGGCGGGACGCTGCTCGGGCTTCTTGGCAAGCATCCGTACCACCAGATCTTCGATCGGCTCCGGGATGCCCGCGGCGTACACGCTCGGCGGCAGCGGCTCCTCGTGGAGGTGCTTGTCGGTCAGGCCGGAGTCCGCACCGAGCGGGAACGGGGGCCGTCCGGTGAGGAGTTCGTAGAAGATGCAGCCGAAGCAGTAGACGTCCGTACGAGCGGTCGGCTCCAGCTCCAGGAGCTGTTCCGGCGCCAGATAGCCACGGGTGCCCAGCGTCGAACCGTGCGCCGTGTACCGCGTGGCATCGGCGCGCAGTGGCTTGGCGATCCCGAAGTCGATGAGGACCACCGCGCCCTCGTCGTCAATCATGATGTTCGCGGGCTTGAGGTCCCGGTGAACAACGGGGAGCGTATGCGCACAGGCCAGTGCCCCGGCCATCTGCGCGGCGACGGCGACCGCCGTGGCAAGGGGCAGGGGATTGTGCTCGTCGAGGAAGGTCCGCAGGCTCACCCCGTTCACCAGTCGCATGGCGATATACGGCACGCCCTGGTGCGATCCGCTGCCGTACAGCTCCGTGATACCCGGGTGGTCGAGCGTACCCAGGAGGCTGGCCTCACGCCGGAACCGGGCGTTCCTGACTGCGAGTTCGGCCTCCCGCTCGTACGGTTCGAGGCAATAGAGGGCCTCGGAGTCGTGGCGCAGGAACTTCACCGCCACCTCCCGGCCCCCGGACACCTCGCGGGCCCGCCAGACCTGGGCCATCCCGCCCTTGCCGAGCGAGTCTCTCAACTCGTAACGCCCGTCGATGAGATCGCCCGCACTGGGCCTGTACGTATCCGCGTCCACCGCCGTGCCCCTTTGCGCTCCTGCTTTATCAGGCACACCAGAGTAGCGTGAAGGGAGCATCACGCGAGTAGTCCATGGACTGAGTTCACAAACGTATGTCATGCTCGACTGGCATCGGGCCTCAATAGAGTCCCATCAGTCCTGGGCACCTCCTGCCCATGCCGCCATCCACGGGGGTCAGCATGCAGAATCCATCGGGTGTCGTCGGCCACGACTGGCTGATCAAGGCGAGCCCCCGGATGGCCCGGCCCGACGACGCGGCCTGTCCTACCCACCGGCGCACGGCGATGCGCCCCCTCCTCGTCGCCGAACCGCCCGTACCGTTCCGGCCCGACCCGCGCGAGGAGTTCCCGTTCGCCCCTCTCTTCACGGCCCTCGACCTTGTGGAGCACAGTGGCTGGCCCATCGAGCGGGTGCGTGAGGAACTCCGCAACACCCGCGGCCCCTTTCGAGGGTGGGGCGCCCCGGTCCACCCCGCTCACCTGGCCTGGACCGCCCACGCCCTGGAGCGCTACATAGCCGCCCGCCACCAGGAGCAGGCTGCTGCCGTCGAGGCCGGACTGCCCCCGACCGAGCCGGTGTTGAAGCCATGGACGTGGCGCACCCTCCGCACGGACACCCCCGATCCGCGTGGTGTCCGGCAGTACGAGCACACCCTCTGGGGGCGAATGTACGCCTCTCAGGACGGAATGGTGCGCGACCTGTGGCTCCCCTCCCTGGGCCGCGCCAAGACCGGCCGCCCCGATGCCGAACTCGCGGCCGTGGCCAAGGTGATGGTGTACGGCGCGCCCACGCCGCGGCGTAAGGCGCGCAGCGAACCTCCGCCCACTGCGACCGATGTCGTCCGGCCGCCCGGACTGCTCCGCGTCTTCGATGTCGGATGCGCCGACGGCTCCGTACAGGGGCTGCTCTCCACAGACCCGGCCGAGGCGAGCCGGCGATTCACGGAAGACGCCGTGCCTGCCTTCCTCTCCGCCGCGACCGGAACCGGTGTGCGGCCCGGGGAGAGCTGCGTCGACTGCAAGGCCCTCGCCAGCTGTACGGATCTCAAACGCACCCCGCGGCTGTGGAACGGGCGGCCCCCGGTCCCCGTTCGCAAACGCCGCTCCATATCTGTCTGGGATCTGCGCCTGCACGCCGAGTGTCCTGCCCAGTACCACCTGGTACGGCGGCTGCACCTCAACGATCTGTCCAGAGAGAACCAGGGCGCACAGCGCGGCCGGGCCGTCGATGCTTGGCTCGACGCGCAGCACGCCGAACGCCCAACGCGGGGCTGCCGGGACCGTCAGCCCCCGGGGCCGGTCGACATTCGCGCCCGTACCGTACTCGACGACGCGTCCGCACGCGAAGCCGCCGCCATGCTCGCCGAGCACCGGCTGCTGTGTCCGCTCAACGGGCTCGGCGCCGACGAGGAGGTGCTTGTACAGCATCGGGTAACGACGTACGTGCCCGAGCTCGACGTCGTCGTCCTCGCCGTACCCGACCTGGTGTACACCCATCGCGGACGATGGATCTGGCGCGAGACCAAGACGTCGGCCCGCCCGCTGTGGGAACGCGAGTCACTGCTCCGTACCTACCCTCAACTCGCCCTCGGGGTACTGCTGTTCCATGCAGGTGCGCTCGGCGCCGAGCCGCGCCGGTCCTGGGTCGAACTGGAGCACCTACGCGAAGGTCATGGGGAGAGCCGGCTCGAACCCATCGACCCCGGCCGCGCTGAGAACGTCGACGAAGCCCGGGCCGTCATCGCCGAACTCGCCCAGCCACTCCTGGACGACACCACGTACGAACCGAGGACCGGGCGCCACTGCCACGGCTGCCAAGCCCGGACCTGGTGCCGGCCCGGCACCGCCTACGTCACCGACCATCCACGCCCGGGAAGCCCCGCCGTGGACACCCCCTACGAGGAGACACCCCGGCACGTACCTGACGAGCAGCTCGCGCCCGACCGCCTGTCCGCCCCAGGGGCAGCGTCCTCCCCGGATGCGAGGCCCACACCGAGAGGAGAGGCCTCCGCTCATGACTGACCAGCAACTCGTACCGGACTGGCTGTCCAACCCCGATGTCGTCCTCCTCCGGGACGTCGCCACCGCCGTCCTACACCTGGCGGCCGTCGACCGCCTCGACTCCTTCACCCTGCCCTACCCGCCCGCCGCGCAGCGCGCCTTGGACGCCCTCGTGCTCCAGTGCCTGCGCAACAGGGCCAAGCCTCCAGCAGGGGTGCCCGAGATGATGCGCTGGGCCCGAGCCCGTCCCCTGGGCAGCTGGCCCCTCGACAGGCTGCCCGCCGATCTGTTCGACGCCGCCGACCGACTCATCGACGCGGATTCGGGAGAGCCCGCGCAGCTCTGCCACGAACTCGCCGTGCAGGGACACGGCGACAGCACCGGACGACAGTACGACCGTCTGGTAATCCACGAGGCCCTCCGTGCCTGCCGCGCCATGTCATCGCCCGAGTCGTACACGGCCTTCCGCCGCCTTCTGGTCACCCAGCCTGTGCTCACGGAGGCGGACTGGACCGAGGTCAGTACGGACCTCTTCCTCGACCCGGTCCGCTTCCTCATCGAGGAGATCTACGCCCCCGTCCCCCTCGGGTTCCGCCGGAACGGGGCTTACCTGTGCTGCCACCGCTGCCTGACCCTGCTCCACCCGGTGTCCAACAACGAGTGGTGGTGCGAGCGTGACCAGTGTCGGCACCGGGGCCCCGCACCGCACGGGAGGGAACTCGTCGCGGCGGAAGTGGGTGAGCTGCGCCAACTGCGCAAACCCCTGCGGCAGTTCGTCACCGGTCCCGGACGCTCCGAGGTATCGCTGGAGAGCGAACTGCGTGCCCTCGGGCTCACCGTCGAGATGTGGCCCGGCTTCGACGCGTACGACCTGCGCGTCACCTTCCCCGACGGCCACGTGTGGGCCGTCGACGTCAAGGACTGGGCACACCCCGCCTTCCTCGGACGCGCCGCCGCCACGGTCCGCGCCGAGCCGCCGTACGACGAGGCCTGCTGGGTGGTGCCGAGCTTCCGGGTGCGCGCCCGCCGCGACTACCTCGACGTCTACACCCGGGAGCGTGGTGCGGGGGCGGACGGCCTGCGGCTTCTGACTGACAAGCAACTGATACGGGCCGCACGGCTGCGGCTGTCCGGCGAACGCGGACCGGACGCGTCCATCGCGCCCACCCGCACAGTGCGCACCCAGTCGCCCCCGGCCGGAAACCACACGGCGCCGGCCGATGGCGCCCGGAAGAACGGAGCGGATCATGCGTGACCGCAGCAGCTGGTACCAGCCAGTCGTCGCCGCCCTGGGTCCCTGGCCCGAAGAGCATGCCCGGACCCGGCCGACCCTACTCTGCCAGGTCGAGCTCGCCCTGCGGTTACTGGAGACCGTGGCACCCGGCCACGCGGCCAACGGAGCGTGGACACTTCTCGGCGGTCATGGTCTCCGGTTCGTGCAGGCCGCGAAACTCCCCATCGGAACCGCCGAGCAGACCGCGCTGACCGCAGCCCGACACCTGCTCTGGCCGATGCGCCGCGGCCGGATGTGGCGGCAGAGCCTGGATGCCTACCTGGAGCTGCCCGAACGGCTGCGCGCGTACTACGTACCGGCGGCCGGGGAGCCTGCTCTCCGGCTTTCTCTCAAAGTGGCCGCCGATCGCTTCACCACCTACGACGACGCCCTCGCGGACCTCCCCGGCTTCACTACGAAGCCACTCCCCCAAGCGGAGGCGGGAGAACACCGCTTCATCGATCGCCGCCACCGGCGTACCTCCGTCTCGATCCCCGCCGACCTCGTACGCGTCCCCTTCCCCGGCCACCCCCTCACCGCCGACCGCCCGGCCACCGCGGGCCCCCTTGATGTACCGCTCGGCGAACTCGCCGACGTGGCGCGGTGGATGGATGGTGAGGAGCGGCGCCGTGGGCTGAAGGCGGGAAACTGGGAGGAGCGCCTCGACCACCTCGAACTCGACACCCGCACCCCGGACGGGACGGCATTCGAGGAAGCGGATGCGCTGCGACTCGACCGGCTCACCCACCTCGTCGGCATGGTCGGCGCTGGCAAGTCCACCCTGATGACCTTGCTCGCCGTCTGGGCGCACCAGAATGGTCTGCGCATCACCCTTGTAGTCGGCGACGTGGCCGAACAGCTCACCCTGACCGAACTGTTCCGCGCGCTCGGTCTGAGCGCCGCCCTCGTGCAGGGCGGCACCACGCGGCCCCAGCACACCCAGCGGCTGCACCGCAGGCTCGCCGCACGCGGGGAGCACTCGTTGCTGGCCCACACCCTCCCCAGCTTCACCCACCTGAGCACCGCCTGCCCGCTGGACGCTCTCCGGGCCCTCGACACGTCCGAGCCGCTGCGCTACGCCGACGCACCGTGCGGTGCCCTCCACCCCGCACCCAGCAAGGAAGCCGTCGAAGAACCGGTGGGCGAGCGCGCCGTACGCGAACTCGAACACGCCCGGGGAATCGCCGGAAGGGAGACCGCCGCGGACGATGCAGACAACGAGGACTTGGGCACCCCGCACGCCTGTCCGCTGTGGAGCGCCTGCCCCCGGCACTCCTCCGCCCGCGACCTCGTGGACGCGCTGATCTGGGTGGCCAATCCCGCCAGCCTTGTCCAGACTGCCGTACCGCGCCAACTCAACGCCGAACGCCTGCGTTACTTGGAACTGGCCTGCCTACGCAGCGACATCTTGATCGTCGACGAGGCCGACCGCGTACAGATGCAGCTCGATCAGATGTTCGCGCCGTCGGCCACCCTCGTCACCACCGGTGTCTCCGAATCCTGGCTCGACCGGCTACAGACCCATGAGATCGCCGAACTCGCCCGGCAGGGACGACTCCAGCTCTCCGACCAGGACGTGGAACGGTGGTCCGCCGCACTGGATGTTGTCGGATCCGCCGCGGACCGGCTGTACGCCATGCTCATCGACGACGAAGGGCTGCGGAACTGGGCGCAGATAGACTATTTCAGCGCGTGGACCCTCCAGGAGAAGCTGCTGCACGCCTGGTACCCGCCGGTGTCGAGCCGGGCCGAGGGGCAGCCGAATAGCCGCACAGACGAAGGAGGCATTGAAGACGAGAGCGCGCTGTACGAAGACGAAGACGGTCTCGGAGACGACAGCGACATCACTGCTCCGGAGGCTCCTTGGGAGCAGCGCCGTATCGAGATCACCCGGTTCTTCGACACGTTCCGCGACGATCCGCTCGGCGGGCGCGGCCCCTACGGGACGCCCGCGGACGAGCTGACCGCCCTCGCCCACGACGTTCTGCACACCCTTGACGAGAAGCGGACACGGCGCCGCGTCCGCAGCCTCCTCGACTCGCTCCTCATCGGAGCGCCGGGGCCAGAGCAGCGCCGCGCGCCCGTCACCAAGCGGGGTAAGGAACCGGCCTCCGAGGACGTGCCCCTCACCGAGGCATGGCGCGAACTCAACGCACGCCGACTGGAATTCACCCTCGTTCTCGCTGCCCTGCACCAACGCCTGGACCGGGTTACGTTCCTGTGGCCCCAGGTGGAGGCGGCACTGCGGCTCGACGCAGCCAGCCACGAACTGACCCGCCGCCCGCCCCTCGACTACGCGCCCCTCCTACCCGAGGCGCCCATGGGAAATGTGCTCGGCTTCCAGTACCTGGTAGACGAACGTGCCGCGGCCCGTAACAAGGACGGTCACCGCACCGGTACTCTGCGCTTCTTCCGCTGCGCAGGCGTGGGCCGCGAGCTGCTTCTCAACCTTCCCCAGCTCGGCGCCGACCCCGGCCGCGGTCAGGCGGGCCCGCATGTCTTGTTGATGTCGGGCACCAGCTGGGCCGGCACCTCCACCAGGGCACACGTCCTGGCTCCCGTGCGCGCGGTTCTTAAACCGCAGAGAAAGGCGCTGGATGCCATCCGGAAGACCGTGTTCCGTACCGAGTTCCTCTACGACGCCGCCGGGCAGCCGATCCGGCTCTCCGGGCAGGACCCTGACCATCGCGAGGACGTCCTGCGTCTGATGATCGACCGGCTCGCCCGGTCCCGGGGCGACGGAAACTCCTCTCCGCTGCAGAGTGAACTGGCCCGCATCCCCGACCAGCGCCGCAAGCGCGCCCTGCTCCTGGTGGGCAGCTACGCCGAGGCCAAGGTGGCCGCCGCTGCCCTGGACGAGATCCCGCGCTGGCGCGGCCGGGTGCGTGTTCTGGCAGCTGACGACGCCGAGTTGGAGACCGCAGTCGAGGGTGCGCCCCCGTCGGGCAGCCGGACATCGGACACCGGATCGCGTACGGGATCAAGGGCCGGAGCGGTCCGGCGCGGAGACCTCGCCTCCTTCGCCGACGACTCGGACGCCGAACTCCTCGTCGCTCCCCTCCTGGCCGTCGAGCGAGGGCACAACATCCTCACCGTCCCCCAGCGTCCGGGCGAGGAGAGAGTGGCGGCGTTCGGGACGGTGTTCTTTCTGGTCCGACCGCACCCGCGCCCCGACGACCTGACCCTGGCCGTCTTCGCCGTCAACGACTGGGCGACCCGGTTCGTACGCGGTCAACTGACGTGGCAGGAAAGAACATTCGACGAGCTGGTTGCCGAGGCGGGCAGCCTGGACGCGGCTGGCGGCGCCTTCCGAACCACCGCCCGCGGCGTCTGGCGGCACCTGCTGTCCCGGCCCTATATCTACTCCTCGCTCCCTGAAGACGAGAAGAAATCCTTCGTCTGGGACCAGCTCGTCACCATCTGGCAGGTCATCGGACGCCTCGTGCGCGGCGGCGTGCCCGCCCGCGTCGTCTTCGTCGACGCGGCCTTCGCGCCACAGCTCGCAGCGGCCCAGGCGCCTTTCACCGAACAGGGACGGCAACCCCGCCGTACCAGTGACCCGGGATTGCTCGTGCGGCTGCGGGACGTCCTCGCCCCGTACTTCGGGGAGAGCGGGGTCGGGGGCGCCTTTGGGGGCGCGCTCCCCGACCCCGCTGACGCCGAGCTCGTCAAACTGCTCTACCGCCCGCTATACGAGGCGCTGTGCGTCATGGGAGCACCTCCGCCCGACCCTCTCGACGCGGGCTGACAGGCATCGACCGACGCCGTCGATGATCTGGCCTGCCATCGATCACGTACGACTTCGCAGGGAGAACCGACATGTACAAAAATACCCGCCGATCCGCGTACCACCTCGCCGAAGACAGCGCTCCCTGGACTGAGGACTTCCGCGCGCTAGCCTTCCCCGAACACTGGCACGCCGGACTCCTCGATCTGCACAACCACGGGCGGGACGAGGAGAAGCAGCTGCTGACTCTACCCACCCGCCGGTTCGATGGTGTCCTCCAGACCCTCGCCCCTGACGTGATCGTCCGCCCCCGGCCCCGGACGCCCGTCGAGCCGGGTCCGCAGGTAGCCGAGGACTTCTGGATGTACGTACCCGCCTCGGTCCCTGATCCGCTGCCGGGCCGTTCGCTGCAACAGCTCCTTGATGCCTGGCTGCGCACACTGGGTCCCAAGGGCGCCGCACAGGACCCCGGATTTCGCTCGCTTCTACTCGCCAGCAGCGCCGACCTGAAGCGGAACCTGCCCACGTGGCAACCCGTCGCCGGCGTCGAACTGCTCACCACCCCGACCACCGCGGGCGGCACCGCGGCCCCCGAACCAAGGCAGTTCCAGCTCGCCACCGACGCACTGGCACGCCGCATCCTGGCCCTCGGCGCCTACCCGTTCGAGGGCGGACAGCTGCGCTTCCGTGCTCTGCCCCGGGGGCCGCGGGACCAGGGCGCTGAGCTCATGTCGCAACCCCTGTGCCGGACCGTCAAACGGAAGGAATGGTGGTTCTCCGTCGTCCTGAACATCTCATTGCACACCACACCGTTCGACCCCAGGCCGCGCCTCCACCTGCACTGGGGCGTACGACGCTGGGCCACCCACCCGCGGGCCACGACCAAGCGCCTTAACCTGTCCTACCGTGAGGCCACTACGGCCTACCTCCGTCCCACCATCCCTTGGCTCCCCGGAGCACCAGCCACCGAACGCTACGCCGTCGCCCGGCTGCGTCGCGACCGGGCCGCCGATACCTTCGTCTGGTCAGAGAACGACACCGCCGGCATCCTGCGCGGACTCAGCCTCGCCGGCAATTTCCCCGACCCCGAACAACTCCTTACCGAGCCGGTCTCCTGGATCGGCGAGGGCCGCGGAGTCCGCGGCGCCGTTGTCCACAGCACCCGAATGGGCAAGCACGAGATCGGCGTCGGCTTCATGCCCAACCAGCGGGCCCAGCTGACCGAATGGGCCGAACAGGCCCTTCCCGAGACGTTGGTCCGGGTGCCCGATCTGACACGGGGACGCGGCAAGGGCATCGCCGCACCGGAGAACCGGCGGCCTAAGAAGAGGACCGACGAAATCAAGAAAGCCGAGGGCCAGGCCCGGCGCGTGGCACTCGCCACGCAGGCCCGGATCGACGGCCACGGTCCGCACCAGGATGCCCCGCCCGTGGTGGAAGCCCGGCTGCTGTGGCAGTCGCCTGAGGTACGCAAGGAGGCGGTGGCACAGTTTGCCGAGGTCCTGGGACTCGATGGCGACGGCGGTGTCTCCGTCGCACACGTCACGGATCAGGACTTCGACGAGGCCAGGCCTGGGTCACCGATCGTCCTCGAATGGCGGACGGCTGAACTTACCCTCCGCCTGCGCTGCTTGCCCCTCGCCGATGGGCTTGGTGACCGGCTTGTACCCGATCCCGTCGTCAAGGCAAGGGGTGCAGCCCTCGCATCGGCCGTCGCCGAACGTCGCCGCGCCTTGCATGCCTGGCTTCACGCGGACGGTGTTGTCCCCTCCCGGCCGGGCCTTGCCCTGGTGGAGATCGCGCACCGAAGCACTTTCCGTCCCACATCGACGGACCCAAAGTTCGCTGTCCGTCTCGGGTGCGCCGACGCCGGGCTGCTGACCCAGTTCGTCGTGACCCCGTCCACCGACCGTCAGATCGACAACGCGGAAGATATCGATCACCGCACGCACAGTTCCTGGCTTGACGGACTGCGCCAGCTCGGCGTCCGTGTCCTGCCCCAGCACACCCTCGGCGACGACCTCCCCGACGCACTGCAATACGCGGCTGTGTGGATGGTGAAGCGCCGCAAGGATGGCCCGACCCGGCTGCCAAAGCACCTGCCCGTGGCCGTCCTGGTCACCCCGCTGCCGGATGGGGAAGGCATCGCGTCCGTACGCGGCTGGGACGACAGTACGGGGGAGTGGGTCTCCTACCCACGTTTCCTCCTAGGTCTGGTGAAGCAGGCCGAGATAGACCCCGAAGGATTCGCGGAGCCCGAGCCTTCGACCGATGGCCCGCACATCAGCGCGCCCCGAGTCACCGGCAAGCAGTGGCGTACCAACCTCACCCAGCAGCGCAAGGAGACCGCGGCCTTCCTCCAGCGCGTCCTGCACTCCCTGCGCGGGCAGCCCACCGTCCTGATCACCCATGCGCAGAACAGCAGGCTTCACTGGCCGTGGCTCCAGGACGGACGCATCGAACGTGACCTGATCAGGACCGGTCACGCCCCCGCCGGCCGTCTCGACGACGAGCTCCGGCTCGTCCGTGTACGCGGGTGCGGCGGACGCGAGAGCGCCCAGTGGTGGGGACTGGCTGACCCTGGCAATCCCCATGGTCAACCGGCCGGTTTCTGGAAGCAGACTCCCAGCCAGGACCATGGAGAACCCGTGAGCGAGCGAATCTTCTACAGCACCACAGAACGCCCCGCAAGCCACCCGGTCTCACCCTCCCTCGACCGGCTCGCCACCAGGGTCAACGCGGCAGGCAACCTCACCTCGCAGGCAGGCACCAGCGCCTGGAACCCAACTCTGATGGAGATCGCGGTACTGGGTTGCCACGAGGACACCGACCCGGGTGCCCCAGTACCGGGCCAGGCCGACGACGCCGAGGCACTCGCCCTCGCCATGCACCAGCTGCGCCAGGCACCGGACTACGTCTCAGCACTGTCTCTCCCATTGCCACTTCATTTGGCGGGACTGGCCCAGGCGTACGTCCTCCCTGTTCTAGCTGATCGCGACGAGAGCCCAGGCGAGGAAACCACGGAGGCCGCCGTGGAAGGGAGCACAGAGCACCTCGACCCAGACCTGACCGATGCAGCCGGACTGTCCACAGAACCCGACATCGACGATGACTATGTGGCGGAGACACTCAGCGCCTCATGAGCCGGGCCGTTGACCGAAGACTCCGGGATCCGTGCATGCAGGCCAAAGCACAGGACCCCGAAGTTGACCAGTAGGTCAGGGCAGCACGGGTTCCACGACCGACGCCAGACGGCACCGGAGACACGTCAGAATCATGAGGCAGAAGAGGGGGATCATGGACGGCAGGCTCTGCGATGGCTGGGTTCGCTCGCTCAGAGGACAGACACTCTGCTTCACCGGCAAAGTGCTCATCGACGGCGAGTGGACCATCCGAAAACACTGCATCGAGATTGCCCTGAGGCTCGGGGCGGGGTGGAAACCAGACTTCTCACGCAAGATCACTGTCGTGGTTCATGGTGATCTCGCAAGCCAGGTTGTGACCGACGCACGCCGGGAGTACAGCCAGAAGCTCGTGCGTGCAGCGTGGGAGCGCGACCGGGGCTACCACGTGTGTGTCGTGGACGCGGACGGCTTCGCGGACCTCCTCGGACGATTTCCCGCACGTTGTCGAGAGCTGCGACAAGCTGAGAGCGGCAGTGACCGAGTCCTCGTACTGCCTCAGACTGGGGATGGCATCCTCGGCGGCCCACTCCGGCGACGGAGCGTCGGTCAGCACGAAGCTGGTGCACTTGCGCTCGACCTTGATCAGCTCGACAAGGGCACGAGAGCACACGAAGCAACTGTCACAGCACTGGTCGAGCACCTTGCTCGACAGCAGATCGAGCTTCGCGGGCATGCTCGCCACGCTCCGAGGTTCGACGCGGGCTGGTCGCGCGGCGACGACGTGTTCATCGCTGAGGTCAAGAGCCTGACCGGCGCGAGCGAGGATCAGCAGATTCGGCTGGGAATTGGCCAGGTCCTCGACTACGCCCACCAGCTCCAACGTGTTAGGACCTTTGGGCAGATACGCCCTGTGCTGGTCCTGGAGAAGCAGCCGGACGACCCCAGATGGAGGTCGCTCGCGGAGGCCAGCGGAATTCTACTGACGTGGGCTCCGCTTTTTGCGGGCTGCTGAGCATCCGTCCGCGCCACAGTCGATAGCTGCGCTGGTCCTCCGATCCGCAATCCGTCGCACGGCAGCGCGGACTGCACCCCAAGCCTTTAAGATCATTTACGGAGAGCACCCAACGAGCACGCCGTACCCGGCCAGTAATGCACCTTGCCTCTACAGTCAATCCGGGCCAGCTGACACTCAACGCACCGTCGTTGACGGGGTGTCGATGATTATTCTCGTGCGCTCGACCGTTGAGCTGACCCAGTCCGCGGACTCTACGAAACTGGGTCAACGAAGTTGAGCGGTGCGAGGTGCCCTCGGGCTCGGCGGGTGGTGACGCAGCGTGTGCGTAGCCGCTGGTTGGCCGGGTTCCGGAAGCCGTTCGTATTCCGCGCGCATAGCTTGATCATCCGGTTGACGCCCTCGCTGGTGGCGTAGCAGTGGCCGGTCGCGATGAAACGCCGAGATCTTGGGCCACGAGCAGTCGAGAGTGACCGCGAGCTGGCGGACCTCGGAGTCCGCGTACCAGGTGAGGACCTTCCAACACAGGTGGCCGACGCGCTCGCGGTCGGCCCGGTGCGGGCGAGGGCGAGCAGGTCCCGCAGCCGCTCCTGCGCGATGCACGCAGTCAGCAGCGCCATGCCGATCTGGCCGGCGTCCATCACGGCGTTCCGCATCTTCGTGAACTGCACGCCGTACCCGGCCAATAATGGACATGTCGATGGCCACCTTCCATAAGATTGCCCCTGATGCGCGGCCAACGAGGAGGTATGGGTGGGCAATCTGGGGGGATACCAGATGATGACGACGCTGGCGAAGAAGGTGGGCGGCCCCGGGGCGCTGGCCGTCGTCACTGCCGTGGGCGGGTGGGCCATCGGCCGGGGTGCTGAAGCTGGCGGGAAGAACGTATTCAGGGCCGCCAAGGCTGCGGCCAAGAAGCGGAACGCCCCGTGCTCGACGAAGGGCCAGGTCTTCGACGTCGTGTCCGACGGCGAGGACGGCAAGGGCCTCGCGCTCCGGGCAGGTGACCAGTACCGAGTCATGGAGTGCGACGAGGAAGCGATCCTTATCGAGGTGCTCGGTGGCACGAACAATCCCTACTTCACGTCAGCACAGTTCCTGGCGTCGGTGTCGGGCTTCCCCCACGGCGGAGAAGATTAATGCCGAGTAGCTCGACTGCGGGTGTAGGCACTCGAGTCAGGGGCTGACTCGCGCATCGTAGAAGCCCCGTGAGTGCGGCGCTTACGGGGCTTCTACGCTGATGTCGATCCAGGTCGCTCGGTCTCGAGTCCGTCATTCGAGTCGATCCCGAACTCGGCCGCCGACGTGCGGGCGCGGTCAACGGCGCAGAACTGTGCGCTGTCCAGTTCGTGCGTCGCCAGGACGGCCGAGCCGCCGTTGAGCGTCCCGCCCAGGATGCCCGGCGGGAGGCCACAGCCGTGTCGTTGCTGGCTCTTCGCTCTTGAGCGGTGCGCCTGGCTCTTGTCGCTGACGTGCTATCACGGTCGGTGACGGGTCTGTCGGCCCCGTTATGAGGCGCTCGTGGTCCTGAGTAATCATGCGCACGGCTTCCGGAACCCTGCTAACCAGCGGCTACGCACACGCTGCGTTACCACCCGCCGAGCCCGAGGACACCTTGAACCGCTCAACTTCGTTGACCCACGAAACTAGGGACAGCTCAATCCCGCCTGCCCCGCCATGCCAGTGCGCGCCACACAGGAAGACACACCGGACCATACTTTCCGCTGCCTCGGAAGCGTCCAGACCCACTACCCACCAGCCTCCGACTGCGTTCTGCACGCGACATGACGCCGATATTGCCCCACTTGCCCCATACGAGTCGGACCGGAGCGACGATACTCGGCGTACACATCCACGATGTCACTCACCCGCACGGCCCAGATTCGACCCGGATTCGACCCCGAGAGTTTGTTTAGCCAAAAAACATGGCCTCTGACCTGCAGAAATAAAGAGCGGCAGACGAGCAGGGCTATACGCCGGGTTCTGTTCCGGTGGGTTCTTGCGAACCCGCCGGCGACGGCCATCCATCTAGGGCCGGCGTTGCCGCCGGCCTCGTGCGGTCTACCCGCGGACTCGGGCGAGCAGCCCTCGAACGTCCGCGCAGAGCGCCTTTCACAGCGCTCCTTTTGACCTTGCTCCGGGTGGGGTTTACCTAGCCGCCTGAGTCACCTCAGGCGCTGGTGGTCTCTTACACCACCGTTTCACCCTTACCGAGGACCTGGATCCCCGGCGGTCTGTTTTCTGTGGCACTGTCCCGCGGGTCACCCCGGGTGGCCGTTAGCCACCACCCTGCCCTGTGGAGCCCGGACGTTCCTCGGGGAAATCCACAAGAACCTCCACGCGGCCGCCCGCCCGGCTCGTCTGCCGTACTGGCCATGCTACCGGGCGTACGGGCGCCCGCCGTCCCGAGCCCGCTCAGGCCGGCGCGAAGCTCACCTTCGCCGCGCCCGGGTCCGCCTGGGTGAGGCGGACGCGCAGGCGTTCTCCCAGGGGGAGCGGGGTCGTGGGGCTCTCGATGCGGGCGACGATCGCCGGGTTCTCCAGCTGGACGGTGCCGACGGTGGGTTCGCGTTCCTTCACGTCCACCACGCAGCCGTCGAAGAGTTCGCCGACGCGGTCCTTGAGCAGGGCGGCCTCGACGGTGTCCACGCACGCGCGCTCCACGGAGCCGGCCCTGCGGGTGCCCTCGGCCATCTCCCTGGGGAGGTCGTCCAGGGCGGCCAGCACCCAGTCGGGGGGCGTCCGGCCGGCGACGGCGGCGAGGCAGATCTCCGCGGCGTACCGGTCGACGAGCCGGCGCAGCGGGGCGGTGCAGTGCGCGTAGGGCGCGGCGACGGCGGCGTGCGAGGTGAGGTCGGGGAGGGCGCCGTCGCGGAAGACGGTGTAGCCCGCGCCGCGCAGCAGCGTCGTGCACTCCTGGAGGAAGGCCGCGTGCGGCGGGTGGTGCGCGTCGAGGGAACGGATCAGCTGCGCGTACGAGACGTGGTGCGGCCAGTCGACGCGCAGCGCCTTCGCGGTGCGGCGCAGGCGGCCCACTGCGCCGTCGGGGGCGGCCGGGAGCGTACGCAGGACGCCGGTGCCGTGCGCGAGCATGAGGTCGGCCGCCGCCATCCCGGTCAGCAGGGAGATCTGCGCGTTCCAGCCCTCGGCGGGGAGCGGGGCGCGGAAGGCGAGTTCGTACGTGTGGTCGTGTCCGACGATCTCCTGTTCGGGGACGTTGAGGGAGATGCCGCCCCGCTCCTCCTCCAGCCGCTCGCGCAGCAGGCCGATGTCCTTGAGGAGCGTGAGCGGTTCCTCCGCCGTCCCCTCGTCGAGCTGCCGCTGCACGTGCTCGTAGGCGAGTTTGGCGCGGCTGCGGACGAGGGCCCGGCGGACGTCGGCCGACTCCGTGCGGCCGTCCGCGTCGAGGTCGATCGTCCACAGCACGGCCGGGCGGACCTGGTCGGGCAGCAGGCTGGCCGCGCCCTCGGAGAGCCGCGGCGGGTGCAGCGGGACCCGCTCGTCCGGGAAGTAGAGGGTGGTGACCCTGCGGTGGGCCTCCGCGTCCAGGGCACCGCCGGGTGCGACGAACGCCGCGACGTCCGCGATCGCGTAGTGGACGCGGTATCCACCGGGCCTGCGGGACAGGTGCATCGCCTGGTCGAGGTCGGTGGAGGCGGGCGGGTCGATGGTGAACAGCGGCACGTCCGTCGCGTCGTACGACGGGAGGCGGGGCGTTCTCGCGGCCTGCTCGGCCTCGGCGAGGGCGCCGGCCGGGAAGATCTCGGGCACGTCGAGCTCGGTGCGCAGGGCGCGCAGCGCTTCCCGCAGCGGGGCTTCGGCTGCGCCGGTGACGCGTATGTGACGACGAGGCATGCAGCGAGCGTAGGCAGAAAACGGCCCGGAGGCGGTACCGGGGGGTGTCTCGGTGGGTCCTGAGCGGGGGGTGCGGGGCGTGGCCCGGGGGCGCGGGCGGCCCGGCCGGACCCCGTACCCTGGCGCCGGGCCACCGCCACCATGAGGAGAAACAACCGTGCTCGTCCTGCTGCCGCCCTCCGAGGGAAAGGCCCCGTCCGGCCGGGGCGCCGCCCTGAAACTGGAGTCGCTGTCCCTTCCGGGGCTCAACGAGACGCGTCGGGCGGTCCTCGACGAGCTGGTCGAGCTCTGCTCCGGTGACGAGGAGAAAGCTCGCGAGGTGCTCGGCCTGAGCGAGGGCCTGCGCGGTGAGGTCGGCAAGAACGCGCTGCTGCCGGCCGCCGGGACGCGGCCGGCCGGGGAGATCTACACGGGGGTCCTGTACGACGCCCTGGACCTGGCCTCGCTGGACACAGCCGCCAAGCGGCGCGCGGGGCGGTCGCTGCTCGTGTTCTCCGGGCTGTGGGGGGCGGTCCGGGTGAGCGACCGGATCCCGTCCTACCGCTGTTCCATGGGGGTGAGGCTGCCGGGGCTCGGAGCGCTGGGCGCCTGCTGGCGGGCGCCGATGGCCGAGGTGCTCCCGGAGGCGGCGGGGTCCGGGCTGGTGCTCGACCTGCGCTCGTCCGCGTACGCGAGCGCCTGGAAGCCGACGGGTGAGGTGGCCGGGCGGACCGCGACGGTGCGGGTGCTGCACTCGCAGCTCGTCGACGGGGTGGAGAAGCGTTCCGTCGTCAGCCACTTCAACAAGGCGACGAAGGGCCGCATCGTGCGCGCCCTGCTGACCGCCGGTGCCGTGCCCGCGAACCCGGCGGAGCTGGTGGAGGCGCTCCGGGACCTCGGGTACGCGGTGGAGGCGCAGCCGCCCGCGAAGGCCGGCCGGGCCTGGAACCTGGACGTGGTGGTCACGGAGATCCACTGACCCACCCCCACGCGCGTTGCAACATGCGCAACGAACTTTGCGCATGTTGCACACCCCGGGCAGGATGAGGGCATGACCTCGTCGCTGCCCTCGTCGCCGTCCGCCGCCGAGCCCCCGGCGCCGGCCGGCTCCGCGCCGGACTCCGTACTGGACTCCGCACCGGACTCCGTGCTCGACTCCGTGCTGGGCTCCCTGCTGGATCTCGCGCCCGTCGTCCCCGTGGTCGTCGTCGAGGACGCCGCCGACGCCGTTCCGCTCGCGCGTGCCCTCGTCGCGGGCGGCCTGCGGGCGATCGAGGTGACGCTGCGGACGCCCGCCGCGGTCGCCGCGATCCGGGCGATCGCCGCGCAGGTCCCCGACGCGCTGGTCGGCGCGGGTACGGTCCTCTCCCCCGCGCAGGTGACGGACGCCGTCGCCGCGGGCGCCCGCTTCCTGGTCAGCCCCGGCTGGACGGACGTACTCCTGGAGGCCATGCGGGCGTCCGGGGTGCCGTTCCTGCCGGGGGTGTCCACCACGTCGGAGGTGGTGGCGCTGCTGGAGCGCGGTGTGCGCGAGATGAAGTTCTTCCCGGCGCAGGCCGCGGGCGGCACCGCCTATCTCAAGTCCCTCGCCGGGCCCCTTCCGCAGGCCCGGTTCTGCCCGACCGGCGGGATCGGGCTCGCCTCCGCTCCGGAGTACCTGGCGCTGCCCAACGTCGGCTGCGTGGGCGGCAGTTGGATGCTTCCGGGAGATGCGGTGGCGGCCCGGGACTGGGGCCGGGTGGAGGCGCTCGCGCGGGAGGCGGCGGCGCTGCGCCCCTGAACCGGGCCGCTCCTCAGCGCAGGTGGGAGGTGTCGTTCAGCAGCCGGAGGCTGGCGTTGCCGTCGGCGTAGTACGCCAGCGCCGACAGGGAGGCCGCCGACAGTTCCATGCGGAACAGGGCCTGCGGCGGGGCGCCCAGGGCGAGCCGTACGAGCGTCTTGACGGGCGTCACGTGCGAGACGAGCAGCACGGTGCGGCCGGCGTACGCGGCGACGAGCTCGTCCCGGGTCGCGGCGACCCGCCGCTCCACGGCCGCGAAGCTCTCACCGCCGCCGGTGGGTTCGGCCTCCGCCGAGTGCAGCCAGGCGTTCAGGTCCTCGGGGTGGCGTTCGCGCACCTCCCCGAAGGTCAGCCCCTCCCACGCCCCGAAGTCGGTCTCACGCAGACCGTCCTCGACGACCACGTCCAGGCCCAGGCGGCCGGCGACGATCCCGGCGGTCTCCCGGCAGCGGGCCAGCGGCGACGACACGATCGCCTCGATCGTGCCGCGCGCGGCGAGCGCCGCGGCCACCCGCCGGGCCTGATGCCGCCCGACCTCCGACAGCGCCGGATCACTCCCCCCGCTTCCGGAGAACCGCTTCTGCGGGGTCAGCGGCGTCTCACCGTGCCGCAGGAGCACGAAGGTGGCGGGGGGTCCGAGGTCGGCGGGTGGTGCGGTGTGGGCGACGGGAGCACCCTGCACGGGGGGTGCGGGGACTGTGGCTGCTTCGGCGGGCTCTGGGGATGCGTCCGCGCGGGTACGGCCGTGAGCTTTGCTCGGTTCGGCGGACGCCGGTGAGGCGGCGCTCGGTCCGGTGGGTAGGGGGGCCGCGCCGGGCGCGGAGGGCGCCGGGGATGCCTCCGGGCCCGTACGGCCGTGAGCTGTGCCCGGTTCGGCGGACACCGGCGCGGCGCTCGGTCCGGCGGACACCGGGGAGGGCTGCGGTGTCGTGTATCCGTCAGGCGTGCCGGGTCCGGCGGGGGTCGGGGAGGTGCCCGGCGCCGTGGGCGCGGGGGACGTGCTCGGCGTCCTTGCCGCGTTTCGTGCGGCGCGGGCGTCGGCGGCGGCCCGCAGGTCAGGTACGGGGCGCGGGCCGCCGGTGTCCGCGGGGACGCCGTCGCCCGGTGTCCCCGGTGTCCCCGGGGTGTCCGGGGTGTCCGGGGTGTCCGGGGTGTCCGGGGTGTCCGGGGTGTCCGGGGTGTCCGGACCGGCGGGCGGAGGTGCGGAGGCGGCCACCGCCGGTGATGGGGCGGGATGCCGGAACAGGGCCGCGCTGGTCCTCGTCGGCTCCGTCGCCGTCACCGGAGGGCGCGCGAGGGCCGCGCGGGCCCTGGCCGCACCGGCGGCGGCGTCGCCGGGCGGGCCGGCGGGCTCGGGAGCCGCGGTCCTCGCCGCTCGGGCGGCGAGGTCGGCCGTCGAACGGGCCGCCGACCACTGCTCGCCCCGCCCGCCCGCGTCCATCGCCTCGTTTGCGAGCCGGTCGGCGTGCTTGTTCCGCTCGCGCGGGATCCACTCGTAGGTGACCTGGGCGGCCGGGAGCACCCGGGCGGCCTCGGCCGCGAGGGGCTTCATGTCGGGGTGCTTGATCCTCCAGCGGCCCGACATCTGCTCGACGACGAGCTTGGAGTCCATCCGGACGCGGACCGACGCGGCCGGGTCCAGCGCGCGGGCGGCACGCAGGCCCGCGACCAGACCCCGGTACTCCGCGACGTTGTTCGTGGCGACGCCGAGGAACTCCGCGGCCTCCGCCAGGGTCTCCCCCGTCGCCGCGTCGATCACCACGGCGCCGTACCCCGCGGGTCCCGGGTTGCCCCGGGAACCGCCGTCTGCCTCGACGATGAACTGCCGCACCCGTGCGTCCCCTACAGGCCCGACTCGGACGTGCGCACCAGGATGCGGCGGCAGTTCTCGCAGCGCAGCACGGTGTCGGGAGAGGCCGCCTTGACCTCGTTGACCTCCGTGATGTTGAGCTCCAGGCGGCAGCCCTCGCAGCGGCGCTGGTACAGCCGGGCCGCACCGACACCGCCCTGCTGCTGGCGGAGCTTGTCGTAGAGCTTCAGCAGGTCGGCGGGGACGGAACCCGCGACGACCTCGCGCTCCTTGGTCACGGACGCGGCCTCGCCGTCGATCTCCTCGCAGGCGGCGTCCCGGCGGCCCGTGGCGTCGTCGATCTTCGACTGGACGGAGGAGACCCGCTCGGTCAGCTCGGCGACCCGCTCCTGCGCGGACTCGCGGCGCTCCATGACCTCGAGGACGACGTCCTCCAGGTCGCCCTGCCGCTTGGCGAGGGAGACGATCTCGCGCTGGAGGTTCTCCAGGTCCTTGGAGGACGAGACGGCACCCGAGTCGAGGCGCTTCTGGTCGCGGGCGGCGCGCTGGCGCACCTGGTCGACGTCCTGCTCCGCCTTGGTCTGCTCGCGGGCGCAGTCGCTCTCCTCGGTCTGCGCGGCGACGAGCAGGTCGCGCAGCTGGATGAGGTCCTTGTTCAGCGACTCGATCTCGGCGTGCTCGGGCAGCGACCTGCGCCGGTGCGCAAGCTGCTGCAGGCGCGCGTCGAAGGACTGGACGTCGAGGAGTCGGATCTGGTCGGCGGGCGCGGCGTTCAGTTGGGGGCTCCTGTTGATGTGTTCGGTGAGGCCGCGTGGGCGGTCCAGGGGTCGGTGACCGTCCGGGAGACGTGGACGCGAAGTCCCCATCCGTGCCGGTCGGAGATCTCGTCGAGCTGGGCGGCGGCCAGCTCGCACCAGGGCCACTCGGTGGCCCAGTGCGCCGCGTCGAGCAGCGCGAGAGGACTGTGGGCGCGGGCCTCGGACGCCGGGTGGTGGCGCAGGTCCGCGGTGAGGAAGGCGTCGACGCCCGCGGCGCGCACCGCGTCGAAGAGGCTGTCGCCGGAGCCGCCGCTGACCGCGACGGTCCGGACGAGCGCGTCCGGGTCGCCGGCGACCCGGATGCCCTGCGCGGTGGCGGGCAGCCGCTCGGCGGCGCGGGCGGCGAAGTCGCGGACGGTCAGCGGGTGGTCCAGTTCGCAGACGCGGCCGAGGCCCCGGCGGCCCTCCGCGTCGGTCGCGTCCGGGACGAGGGGCCGTACGACCCGCAGGTCCAGGGCACCGGCGAGGGCGTCCGAGACGCCCGGGTCGGCGCGGTCGGCGTTGGTGTGCGCGACGTGCAGCGCGATGTCGTGCTTGATGAGCGTGTGGACGGCGCGGCCCTTGAAGTGCGTCGCCGCGACCGTGGTCGTACCGCGCAGGTAGAGCGGGTGGTGGGTGACCAGCAGACCGGCGCCCAGCTGCACCGCCTCGTCGACGATCTCCTGGACGGGGTCGACGGCGAACAGCACCCGGGACACGTCCTGGTCGGGGTCGCCGCAGACCGTGCCGACCGCGTCCCAGCCCTCGGCCCTCTCGGGCGGCCAGAGGGCGTCGAGCGCGGCGATGACTTCAGACAGACGGGGCACGGGGAAAGGCTACCTGGCTCCCGTCCCCGCCCGACCGGTCACGGGTGACTTGAGCTGCCCGGCCCGACCGGGGGGAGTTGCCGGCGGCACCCGGCGGTCGGGGTCGGCTCTGCCGCCGGGGGGCGCGGCGGGCGCCGGGGTACGTCGGCGGGCGCCGGGACCCAGGCACCCGCCCGAGGGGCGCGGCGGTGCCCGGCTAGGTCGGAGGGCGCCGGGACCCATCGGGCAGTGCCCCGGGTGGGGCGAGCGCCGGGGCCGCGCGTGCCGGGCCGTCGCGGAGGCCGCCTGGACCGTCGGCGGCCTGCCGGGACCCGGTGAACACGGGGGCCGTCGCGGAGGCGTGGTCAGTCACGGGTGCCGGCCGGCGGCAGGCGCCGGGACGGTCGGCAGGCCCGCCAGGGCCGCTGGTGGACGCCGGGTCCGTCACAGGCACCGGGACCCTCGGCGCACGCCGAGCCTGTCGCAGAAGCCCGACCCGTCGCGGGGGCCGAGGGCAATCGGTGGACGCCGGAGCCATCGTGGAGGCCTGACCCGTCACCGACGCCAGGCCGTCGTGGGCGCCCGGACGGTCGGCAGACCCGCCAGGACCCGTCGGCCGACGCCGGGACCGACGTAGGCGCCGGGGCTCTCGCGGACGCCGGCGCTGTCGCGGACGCCGGGGCTACCGCGGACGTCGGGACTACCGCGGACGTCGGGGCTACCGCGGACGTCGGGGGTGTCGCGGACGTCGGGGGTGTCGCGGACCCGGGACCGGCGTCGGCGTCGGCGTCGGGGCCGGGGCCTGGGCCGGGGCCGTGTCGCGGGCGGCGAGGCTCGGGATGCCGGCGTCGCAGGTGCCGGGGTCGCCGGTGCCGGGTCGCCCGTTGACGTGCGGCCCGATCCGGTCCCCCGGCGCCCGGTCAGCACACGCGTCCGCGTTTCCTCAGGCGAATCGCGACTTGGCCACCCTTATGTGTGAAGCGGCCGCTCGGCGGTCCCACGTCTGTGCGTACGAAAACTAGCTTCGTCGCCGGAGGTGACCGAACGATGACGGCCTGTGTCTCTCCCCAGCCCGCGGCTTCAGCGCGGCAGGGGGGACCCCCATCGTCCGCGGCGGACGGCGACGGCCGGGCCCCACGGCCCGGCTGCGTGATCACCGCTGACGGCAGCTACGGCGCACGCCTCGCCCGCGACGGCGAGTCCTGGTTCCCGGAGCGCTGGACCCTGGACGGCCCCGAGCCGTACGCCGTGCCGCTGCCCGGCAACCAGCCCGAGGAGCCCGGCACCGAGGTGCTGCCGATGACCGACGGGCGCGTGCTGATCCACCGCGTGGCGGACGGCCGGCATGTGTTCTCGCTGCTCTACCCGACCGGTCCCGCGACCGGTGAGCTGCCGCTCGGCGCGGTGGAGTGCCCCGACCGGGGCACCCGGCTGCGGCTGCTGCCGCCCGCTCCGGGCGGCGAGCGCGCGTACGCCCTCACCGTCGGCCCGCGCTCGACGGCCGTGTGGCTGGTCGCGGGCGGCTCGTTCGGGCCCGAGCATCTCGCCGAGATCCCCGGGCGCTGCTCGGGAGGGGTGTGGCTGGACGGTACGGAGCGGCTGCTGGCCCTGGACCGGGAGGCGGCCGGACGCACCAAGGCGGTCGTGGTCGACCTGGAGCGCGGCGGCGAGGTGTCCCCGCTGCTGCAGATCGCCGAGGGGAGCAACGACCGGCTGCTGCTCGCGGACCCCGACAGCGGACTGCTGCTGATCCGTTCCGACGCGCCCTCGCCGGGGCACGACCGGCTGGGCTGGGGTGTGCTGGGGAGCACGCTGCCGGTCCGCTTCCCGGAGGCGCTGCGGCTGGCAGACTGCGCGGTGACGCCGTTCGCGATCCAGCCGGGGCAGGTGCTGACGCCGGAGAGCTGCGCGGTGGCGCTGCGTATCGACGGCGCGGGGGGCACCTGGGTGGGGATCTGGCGGCCCGCCGACCGGCAGGTCCACCATCTCCCGGCGCCCGAGGGCTGGTTGGCGGGCGCCGGGCTGTGGACCCGGGAGGGGGTGCTGCACCTGCCGTACGCGACCGGGACGGTGGCCTGCGGGGTGGCCAGGGCGTCCGCGCCCGCGAGGACTCCGGGCGGCGCCGGTACGACGGCTGCGGCGACCTCGGTACCGGCCCCGGATGCGACGTGGGGTTCCGCTCGCGCCGAGCCGACGCCCACCACCGGATCCCCCGGGCCTGCGGCCCCCCGCCCGGTGCCGCTGCAACAGGCGCCGCTCCACGGCCGCCCCCGCCCCGCGCGAAAGCCTCCGACGCCGACGCCCATGGAGCGGACCGGACGGGTCACCGGGACGTCGATGGCGGCCCCGCCCGCAGCGGCACGGCCGGTGACGGTCACGCCGACGGGCGAGGGGTCGGCAGGAGCGGCGACACCGGCGCCGGCGGGTAGGCCGTCGGTGACCGCTCCGCGCCCGGCGGGACGGCCGGCGAAGTGGGTACCCGTGGACGGGAGCCCGGAGAAGGCCCCGCCTGTCACGCATGTCACGCCTGTCACGCATGTCACGCCGACGGCACCGCCACCGGCCGCCCCCGTGAGCGGGCCGGCCCCCGCCCGGACCCTCGCGCCCCCGCCGACCGACGTACCCCTGACGGGGAGGCCGGCCCCCGAACCACCCCCGGCGGCGCAGTCGCTGTCGTCGGCGCCTGAGCCGGAACCGGTGGTGTGGGTCCGCGTCGGAGGGCCGGTGGAAGCCGGGTCGGTGAGAGGCGTATGACAGGTGGCGAGAGTGCGTCGACGGTCGCGGAACAACGTCCGGAGGCCGCCGGTTAGACTCACCCGGCTGTAAAAGGATCTTGTTGACGGGGTGGACTCTTCCGATGAGCAACGCACAGATGACGGAGATGGCGACAACCGACCCCCGGGGGTCCGTGACGCAGTCCGACCAGGGTCACGGCAGGCACCGGGGTCCCGTCTCCGCGCAGGACGACCAGGCGGCCCCCCGGGGCCGTCACCGCAGGCCGTCCGGGCAGCCGGACACGGCGTCCTGACGGTACGCCGGACCGCTCGACGGGAGCGGAGAGGACAGACCACGGAACGGCCCCGCCGGTCACCACGGACGGCGGGGCCGTTCCGTGTGCCGCCCCCAGGTCGGGCCTCTCAACTCCGGGACAACTCACGCCCCTTCGTGCTTGAGCCCGAGTACTTCCACCGCCGCGAACGTCTCCCCGCTCGGGCGGTCCGCGTAGTAGGGGGTGAGCAGCGCGTCCAGTTCCTCGTACGTGAAGGCGTCCTGCTCGGTGTCGAACTTGGCCGCGACCCGGGGGCGTTCGACGACCGCGACCATCCCCCCGTGCACGACGAGGAGCTGACCGTTGACGTGGGCCGCGGCCGGTGAGGCCAAGTACCCGACGAGCGGGGCGACATGTTCGGGCGCCAGGGGGTCGGGTCCTGCCCCGGGCGGGGTGAGCCCGGCGAAGACGTCCTCCGTCATCCGGGTGCGGGCGCGCGGACAGATCACGTTCGCCGTGACGCCGTACTTCGCCAGCGCCAGTGCCGTGGACGTGGTCAGGCCGACGACTCCGCCCTTCGCGGCCGCGTAGTTGGGCTGGCCTGCGGAGCCCGCGAGGAACGCCTCGGACGAGGTGTTCACGATCCGCCCGTACACCGGGCCGCCGCCCGCCTTGGACCGTTCCCGCCAGTGGACCGAAGCGAAGTGGGTCGTGTTGAAGTGGCCCTTCAGGTGGACCCGGACGACCGTGTCCCATTCCTCCTCCGTCATGGAGAAGATCATCCGGTCGCGCAGGATGCCCGCGTTGTTGACCAGGATGTCCAGCTTGCCGAACCGGTCGACCGCCAACTCCACAAGCGTTCGCGCCTGTTCGTGGTCCGCGACGTCTCCGGTGTGGGCGGCTGCCCGCCCGCCCGCGGCGCGGATCGCGGCGGCGACCTCCTCCGCGGGGGTGGCGGACGCCTCGCCGGACCCGTCCCGGCCGGGCTGCCCGTAGTCGTTGACGACGACGGCCGCTCCCAGGCGGGCGAGTTCGAGCGCCTCGGCCCGCCCCAGCCCGCGTCCGGCGCCGGTGACGATCGCGGTGAGCCCTTCGAGTGGCAGTGCCATCGCGCTCCTCAGGTCGGGTGACTGCCCATCAGATCTCGATGCACGTGCGCAGGGCGGTACCCGTGCGCATCTGGTCCAGGGCCTCGTTGATGCCCGCCAGCGGCACCCGGTGCGTGATCAGGCCGTCCAGGTCGATGCGGCCCGCCCGCCACAGGGCGACGGTCCGCTCGTACGAACGCAGCACGTCGCCGCCTCCGTACATCGAGGGAAGGATCCGCTTCTCGTCGAAGAACAGCTCGAACATGTTGAGCTGGAGGAAGTCGTCCGTGGCGCCCGCGCCGACGACGACCAGGGTGCCCCCGCGCCGGGTGTTCTCGTACGCCGTGCGGGCGGTGGCGGACCTGCCGACGACCTCGAAGACGTAGTCGAAGCCCTCGCCGGCGGTCACCTGCTGCCTGGCGTCCGGCAGTTCGTCGGGCGGGACGGCTTTGGTGGCACCGAACCGGAGCGCGGCCTCGCGGCGCGATTCCACCGGGTCGACGGCGACGATCTCCGCCGCGCCCCTGAGCCGCGCGCCCTGGATCGCGGAGATGCCGACCCCGCCGCAGCCGATGACGGCGACCGACGAACCGGCGGCCACGTCCGCGGTGTTGAGGGCGGCGCCGAGGCCGGTCGTCACCCCGCAGCCGATGAGCGCCGCGATGTCGAAGGGCACGTCGTCCGGGATCGGCACGGCGCAGCCCGCGTCCACCACGACCTCCTCGGCGAAGGTGCCGGTGCCCGCGAAGCCGAAGAGGTCCCCGCCGGGCCGCCGGAAGTTGGGGGTGCCGGCGTTCATGAACCCGGCCAGGCACAGCTCGGTCTGGCCGCGCCGGCAGGCGGGACAGGCGCCGCAGGCCGGCAGCCAGCAGACGACGACCCGGTCGCCCGCCTTGACGTTGCCGACCCCCTCGCCGACCTGGACGACCTCGCCGGCGCCCTCGTGTCCGGGCACGAAGGGTGCGGGCTGCGGCAGGACGCCGCTCATCGCGGACAGGTCCGAGTGGCACAGCCCGGTGGCCCGTACCCGGATCCTCACCTTTCCGGGGCCGAAGCCCACCGCCTCGACGTCGTCGAGGACGTCGAGCTTGTCCTGGCCGATCTCGTGCAGAACGGCTGCGCGCATGGTGCGGCTCCCCTCAGGAAGAACGTCACGGAGGTACGGAGGTACGGAGGTACGGAGGTACGGAGGTACGGAGGTCAGGCGGTCAGATCACGGCCGGTGCCGGTCCCGGTGCCGGTCCCGGTGCCGGTCCCGGTGTCGGGGCCGGTGCCGGTCCCGGTGTCGGGGCCGGCGTCCGGCCCGGCGTCCGGCCCGGCCGGGGTGTCGTACGCGACGACGGTGTCGGCGAGGACGGGCGCGTCGTCCCGCTCGACCGAGGTCACCGACACCCGGACGCCGCCCTGCCGCCGCCACACACGGATGCGCAGGGTCTCGCCGGGGAAGACGACCCCGACGAAACGCGTGCGGTAGGAGCGGACGCGTGCCACGTCACCGCCGAGTTCGGTGTCGACGACGGCCTTGAGCGTCATCCCGTAGGTGCACAGGCCGTGCAGGATGGGGCGGTCGAACCCGGCGAGCTTCGCGAACGCGGGGTCGGCGTGCAGCGGGTTCCAGTCGCCGGAGAGCCGGTAGAGGAGGGCCTGGTCCTCGCGGACGGGGCGCTCGACGACCGCGTCCGGGGGCCCTTCGGGCGCTTCCAGGCGCGTGGAAGGGCCCCGGTCGCCGCCGAACCCGCCCTCTCCCCGTACGAAGATCTGCGCGTCGTTCGTCCACAGCGGTCCCTCGGCGTCACGGGCCTCGGTGCGCAGGACGAGGACCGCGGCCTTGCCCTTGTCGTACACGGCGGCGACCCGCGAGGTGGCGACCGCGCTGCCCTCGGCCGGGATGGGGCGGTGCAGTGCGATGCTCTGGCCGCCGTGCAGGACCTGCGCGAGGTCGACGTCGACGCCCGGCATGGAGAGGCCGCCGATCACGCCCGGCGAGCCCGCGCCTGCGACGGTGGCGAAACTGGGCAGGACGTGCAGCCGGGACTCCAGGGTGTAGCGCAGTTCGCCGGGGTCCGTCGCCGGGACGCCCGCCCCGATGCCGAGGTGGTAGAGCTGGACGTCCTTGTGGCCCCAGGCGATCTCGGCGGTCCGGGGTTCGGCGGCGACGGCCTTGGCGGCGTCAATGGGCATGGGGCTCCTGATCGCTAGCGCGTAAGACCTCGGCGCGGCCGTCCGCACCGTCGGCCGCACCGAGGTCGCCACGGGGCCGTGGAACCCGCCCGTTCTAGAACGCGTTCCAGTCCGGCGTCCCCCTGTATAGCCGAGCGTCCAGCAGTTGGGAAGGCTCCTGACCGTGCGTCAGCCGCGCGTCGCCGGGCCGCCGTGACATTTGTCCCGCCGGACTCCGTACAAGCGCATCTGCCGCCCCGCGTCCCGGCTGCGTACGGTCGGGGGAACGACACCGACACGGGGGGCTGGAACATGATCCGGATGCGAGACGCCAGCTGCGGGCCGGGCGCGGGGCAGGCCGGAACCGGCCTGCGAAGGGGGCGCGGGAGCGTCGAACTGCCCGAAGCCGGGCCGCCGGCCAGTGGGTTCACCCTGCTGCCCTGGCTGCTGATGGGCCTGGGCGCCTTCTCGCACCTCTTCCAGGACGACACCCCCAATCCGTGGATCGGCGGAGCGGGCCTGCTGACGTTCAACTCCCTCTACATCTACGTGGTGTTCCGCGCCTTCGTGAAGGAGAAGCGGGAGGCGCGCTCCACCCGGCTCGCGCTCGTCCTGCTGGGCGTGCTCACCTGCGCGCTCGCTCTCGGGTACGGCGGCAGCTGGCTGCTGTTCTTCCCGCTGCTCGGGCTGGCCGCGGGGGCGACTGTGCGGGGCCGCGGGCTCGGGGTGACGGGGCTCGGCCTCACCGCGGTCGCGGGGACGGTGGCCGGGCTGCGGGACGGCTGGAGCGCGGTGAACGTCGCGTACGGCACGTTCCTGTCGACGATGGTGACGGCGGCGATCCTCTCGCTGGCCGAGACGGTCCGCGAACTGCGGTCCGCGAGGGAGGAGCTGGCCCGCCGCGCGGTCGAGCAGGAACGGCTCCGCTTCTCCCGCGACCTGCACGACCTGCTGGGCCACACGCTCTCGGTGATCGTCGTGAAGTCGGAGGCGGCCCGGCGGCTGGCCCCGCGTGATCTGGCCGCGGCCCTCTCCCAGGTCGCCGACATCGAGTCGGTCGGCCGTCAGGCCCTCACGGAGATCCGTGAGGCGGTCACCGGTTACCGCGAGGGGAGTCTGGCCACGGAGCTGGACCGGGCCCGCTCGGCCCTGTCCGCGGCGGGGGTGGAACCGGTGGTCCGCCTGTCGGGGCCCCCGCTCGTGCCCCGGACGGAGGCCCTGCTCGGCTGGGTCGTCCGCGAGGCGGTCACCAACGTCCTGCGGCACAGCGACGCGACCCGCTGCGAGATCACCGTCGAGGGCACCTCCGAGCGGATACGCCTGCGGGTCACCGACGACGGGACCGGCACCGGCACCGGCACCGGCCGGACGCCCTCGGCTCAGGGCGCCGACGGCACGAGCACCGGCCTGACGGCCCCGGCCCGAGGCGTCGGCGGCACGGGCCTGAAGGGGCTCACCGAACGCCTCACGACGGCGGGCGGCTTCCTGGAGGCGGGACCGGGTCCGCGGGACGGCTTCCTGGTGACGGCGGAACTCCCCGCGGGGACGGCCGGGACGCCGCAGCCCCTCACGGTCGCCGGGTGAGCCCGGAGGGGACGCCGCGCGGTCCCTCCGCAGAGGACACGCGGGCCCGCCGGGACCTCTACCCTGACCCCGTGAACGAGATGCCCCGGGACCACCGTCCCGCGAAGTCCGTCAGAGTGCTGCTCGCCGAGGACCAGGGCATGATGCGGGGCGCTCTCGCGCTGCTCCTCGGAATGGAGGCGGACCTCGACGTCGTGGCCCAGGTGGGAACCGGGGACGTGATCGTCGACGCCGTCCTGACGCACCGGCCCGACGTGGCGCTGCTGGACATCGAGCTGCCGGGGATGAGCGGGCTGGACGCCGCGGCCGAGCTGCGGACGCAGGCGCCCGACTGCCGGGTGCTGATCCTGACCACGTTCGGCAGGCCCGGGTATCTGCGGCGGGCCATGGAGGCGGGCGCCGCCGGCTTCCTCGTCAAGGACGGGCCCGTCGAGGAACTCGCCGCCGCGATCCGCCGGGTGCTGACCGGGGAGACCGTGATCGATCCGGTGCTCGCCGCCGCCGCGCTGAGCGCCGGGCCCAGTCCGCTCACCGGCCGCGAGTGCGACGTCCTCAACGCCTCGGTGGACGGCGCCACCGTCGCCGACATCGCCGGGCGCCTCCACCTCTCCGAGTCGACGGTCCGCAACTACCTCTCCTCCGCCATCGGCAAGACGGGCACCCGCAACCGGACGGAGGCCCTGCGCGAGGCCCGCCACCAGGGCTGGCTCTGAACCCGGCGGGCCGGCGCCGGCCCGCCGCGGCCGGCGAAGACCGCAACACCTCGGCCGGCGAGGACCGCGGGAACCCTCAGTTCGGTGACGGCCGTCGCGGCAGCCACAGCAGCATCACGACCGCGCCGACGAGCAGGACGGCGGCGCCCGTGCGGAACACCAGGGCGTAGCCGGCGGTCAGTGCCTGCGCCGAGCCGTCGCCCGCCGTACGGGCCGCGGCTATCGTCGACATGACGGCGAGACCGAGCGAACCGCCCATCGTCCGCGAGGTGTTGACCAGACCCGACACGAGGCCGGCGTCCCCCGGCGCCGCGCCCGAGGTCGCGAGGGCGGCCAGCGGGGTCGCGGACAGGCCCGCGCCCGCCATCATCAGGATCCCGGGGAACAGGACGGCGGTGAGGTAGGGCCCGTCCGCCGTCATCCCCGACTGCCATCCGAAGCCCGCCGCGGCCACCAGGACGCCGAGGACCGCCACGTTGCGTGCCCCGGTCACCCGCATGAGGCGGGGGGCGAGCTTCGAGCCGAGGACCACCGCGAGGGAGCTGGGCACCAGCGCGAGTCCGGCGTCCAGCGGCGAGTAGCCGAGCACGTTCTGCGCGTACAGCGTCATGAAGAACCACATGCAGAACATGGCGGACCCGCACAGGAACAGCGCCGCGTTCGCCGCGGACACCGCCCGCACGCGGAACAGCTTCAGCGGCATCAGCGGTTCCCTCGTCCGCGCCTCGACGGCCAGGAACAGACCGGTCAGCGCGAGTCCGGCGCACAGCGGTACGAGCGTGGCGGCGGACGTCCAGCCCCGCGCCTCGGTCTGCACGATCCCGTACGCGAGCGTCGCTAGGCCCGCCGTCACCAGCAGTGCGCCCGGCAGGTCGAGCCGGCGCCGGTCACCGGTCCGGCTCTCGACGAGCCAGCGGCCGGCCCCGGCGAGGACCACGGCCCCGACCGGCACGTTGATCAGCAGCACCCAGCGCCACGACAGGCCGTCCACCAGGAGCCCGCCGACGAGTCCGCCCGCCGCGCCGCCGCCGGCGCCGACCGCCGTCCAGGTCGCGATGGCACGCGCGCGTGCCGCCCCCTCCGGGACGGCCGAGGTGACGATGGTCAGCGTCGAGGGAGCCAGTACGGCGGCCCCGAGCCCCTGCACCGCCCGCGCGGCCAGCAGCTGCCAGTCCTCGTGCGCGAGCCCGCCGGCCAGCGAGGCGAGCGTGAAGAGGGCGAGCCCGACGAGGAACATCCGCTTGCGCCCGTACAGGTCGCCGGCCCGGCCGCCGAGCAGCATGAAGCCGGCGAAGGCGATCGCGTACGCGTTGATCACCCATTGCAGTCCCGGTGCGCTCAGGCCCAGGTCGGCCCGCATGGAGGGCAGCGCCACGTTGACGACGGACACGTCGAGGACGACGAGGAACTGCCCGGCACACGCGAGCGCGACCACCGCCCACAGCGGCGGAGCGGATAGGGGGACGGTACGCGTGTCTGCGGCGGTTCGGAGCATGGGTGTCATGCTCTCAACCGGGTTACGCCCCTTGCATCGGGATTTCGCTGCACGCCCGGCTCGGTCCTCGGACCTAGGGCCTGTCGTTTGGATCAGGCTGGCTGTGACCGTCCTGACCGACCCGAGCGGGGTCTGGCGCGTACAGCTGCAAGGCGGAGGAGGGAGTCGACGCGGAGCGTCGGCGACCGACGACAACGCCGCAGATGTGCGTGCCAGACCCCGCGACGCCAGCATGATCCAAACGACAGGCCCTAGGTCTGGCGGACGGCCCGCGGGGCACTCGTACGGGCCAGCCAGGACCGTGCCGCCGTCCGCTCAGCCCGCCGCCCGCAGCAGTGTGACCACCGCGGCCCCGCCGAGTCCGATGTTGTGGGCGAGCCCGACCCGCGCGCGGGGCACCTGCCGGGCGCCCGCCTGTCCCCGCAGCTGCCAGGTCAGTTCCGTCACCTGGGCGATGCCCGTCGCACCGAGCGGATGCCCCTTGGAGATCAGTCCTCCGGACGGATTCACCACCCAGCGCCCGCCGTACGTCGTCGCCCCGGACTCCACCAGCGGGCCGGACTCCCCCGGTCCGCACATGCCGAGCGCCTCGTAGGTCAGGAGTTCGTTGACGGAGAAGCAGTCGTGCAGTTCCACGACGTCCACGTCCTCGATGCCGAGCCCGGAGCGCTCGTAGACCCGGCGGGCCGCCGCCCGCGACATCGGCTGCCCGACGACGTCGATGCACGAGCCGGAGGCGAAGGACTCCTCCGTGTCCGTGGTCATCGCCTGCGCGACGATCTCGACGGCCTGCCCGCCGAGACCGTGCCGCTCGGCGAAGCGTTCGGAGACGACGACCGCTGCGGCCGCGCCGTCCGAGGTCGGCGAGGACTGGAGCTTGGTGAGCGGCCGGTGGACGGTCCGCGCGGCGAGCACCTCGTCGACCGTGTACACGTCCTGGAACTGGGCGTACGGGTTGTCCGCCGAGTGCCGGTGGTTCTTGGCGCCGACGGCCGCGAGCTGCGCCTCGGTGGTGCCGTACTTCTCCATGTGCTCGCGGGCCGCGTCGCCGAAGATCTGCGCGGTGGGCGGGCTCGCCTCGAAACCGTGCCGGGCGGCCATGATCCCGTAGTGGCGGGCGACCGGCGAGGTGGCGAAGTCGCCGCCGTCGGAGCCGCCGCCGAGTGCTCCCCGCCGCATCTTCTCGAAGCCGAGCGCCAGGACGCAGTCCGCGCTGCCGCCCTCGACGAACTGCCGGGCCAGCATCAGCGCGGTCGAGCCGGTCGCGCAGTTGTTGTTCACGTTGTAGACGGGCACGCCGGTCAGGCCCAGCTCGTAGGCGGCACGCTGGCCGGCCGTCGAGGCCTGGAAGCAGTACCCCGCGGCGACCTGCCGCACGTCCTCGTACGCGATCCCGGCGTCGGCGAGGGCGGCCTCGCCCGCCTCCCGCGCCATGTCCCAGTACTGCCGCTCCCGGGTCTCGGGCTTCTCGAATTTCGTCATCCCGACCCCGACGACGTACGCCTTCATGTGGTCCCTCTCCGTCGCTGGGAAGGCCCGGGGCCCGTGACGCACGGCCTCGGCGGCCCGGGATCGCGCCAGACTAGAACAGGTTCCATTCTGACGACAGGTCAGATCCCCATGGAAAAGTCAAGAATTCGTTAGTACGCCGAAGCATCGGAATAGTTGCCCGGGCGCACGGGGTTCACCCTGCACGTATCCCGCGCGGATCACTGGCTCCCCTTTCTTCCTTCCGGCCTGGAGGCCCCACGCAATGACCCACACGACGACCGAAGAGCCCACCCGGAGGCCTAGCGGCGCGATCGTGCCGGTACTGGCCTTCGCGGGCATCGTTGTCGCGGTGATGCAGACCCTGCTCGTCCCGGTCATCAAGGACCTGCCCGCGCTGCTCGGCACCGCACCCAGCAACGCCACCTGGGTGCTGACGTCGACCCTGCTCGCGGGAGCGGTGGCCACCCCGATCATGGGCCGCCTCGGCGACCTGTTCGGCAAGCGGCGCATGCTCCTCACCAGCCTCGCCGTGATGGTGGTCGGCTCGCTGGTCTGCGGTTTCACCAGCGACCTGCTGGTGATGATCGCGGGCCGCGCCCTCCAGGGCTTCGCGATGGGCGCGATCCCGCTCGGCATCGGCCTGATGCGCGACGAGCTGCCCCGCGAGAAGCTCGGCTCCGCGATGGCCCTGATGAGCTCCTCGATCGGCGTCGGCGGCGGACTCGCGCTGCCGCTCGCGGCCCTGGTCGCCCAGCACGCCGACTGGCACGCCCTCTTCTTCCTCTCCGCCGGCCTCGGCGTCGCCTCGATCGTCCTGACCCTCGCCGTCGTACCGGAGTCCCCGATGCGCGCCCCGGGCACCTTCGACGTGCTCGGCGCCCTCGGCCTCTCCGCCGGCCTGGTCCTCTTCCTGCTGCCGATCACCAAGGGCAGCGACTGGGGCTGGACCTCCGGCACCACGCTCGGCCTGTTCGGCGCGGCGGCCGTCGTCCTCGTCCTGTGGGGTGTGATGGAGCTGCGCGTCAAGGCTCCGCTGGTGGACCTGCGCACCACCGCCCGCCGCTCGGTGCTCTTCACCAACCTGGCCTCGATCATGGTCGGTGTCGCCTTCTACGCCGTCTCGCTGGTCCTGCCGCAGCTCCTCCAGCTGCCGAAGTCCACCGGCTACGGCCTCGGCCAGTCGATGGTCGTCGCGGGCCTGTGCGTGGCGCCGCTCGGCCTGACGATGATGTTCACCGCCCCCGTCTACGCCCGCCTCTCGGCGAAGTACGGCCCCAAGGTCACCCTGATCATCGGCATGCTGATCATCGCGATCGGGTACGGCGCCGGCCTCGGCCTGATGAGCGCCGCCTGGCAGACGATCGTCGTCTCGGTGGTCCTGGGCGCCGGCATCGGCCTCGCGTACTCCTCGCTCCCCGCGCTGATCATCGGCTCCGTGCCCGCCTCGGAGACCGGCGCGGCCAACGGTCTCAACACCCTGATGCGGTCCATCGGCACGTCGGTGTCGAGCGCCGTCATCGGCATGGTGCTCGCCAACACGGCGAACCACGTCGGAGGCGTCGCGGTCCCGACCCTGCACGGCTTCCGGGTGTCGTTCCTGATCGCGACGGGCGCCGTTGCCGTCGGTCTGCTGATGGCACTCTTCCTGCCGGGGCAGCGCCGGGCGGCCAAGCCGCAGCTGCGCGCCAGCAGCGAGGAGGACGCGGCACTGGAGCGGGCCCACGAGGTGCTCGGGGGCTTCCGCGGCCGGGTCCTGGACACCGCCGGGGTGCCGGTGAGCCGGGCCAGGGTGACCCTGATCGACCGCCGCGGGCGGCAGGCGGGCGCGACGCTCACCGCCGGGGACGGCAGCTACGCGCTGGCCGTGCCGGCCGAGGGCGCGTACGTCCTGGCCGCGAAGGCCGCGGGCCACGGTCCGCTCGCCTCCTCCGCGACGCACGCCGGCGACGACCGTCCGGTCGAGGTCGACCTCGCCCTGCCGGGCGAGAACGCGGGCGTCCCGGCCTGACCGGTCCGTGCTCCCTCACCCCCGTCGTGCGAACGGCGGGGGTGAGGTGCGTCCGGGGACGGGGCGCGCGTGCCCGTACCGGACGGAGCCCATGGCGGGGGCCCGCGTGCCCGTACCGGGCGGAGTTCAGGGCGGGGGTCCGCGTGCCCGTACCGGACGGAGCCCATGGCGGGGGTCCGCAGCTTCGTACCGGGCGGAGCCCGCGACGGGGGTCCGCGTGCCCGTCTCCGGACGGAACCCACAACGGGGGGCCGCGTGCCCGTACCGGACGGAGCCCATGGCGGGGGTCCGCAGCTTCGTACCGGGCGGAGCCCGCGACGGGGGTCCGCGTGCGCGTCTCCGGACGGAACCCACAACGGGGGGCCGCGTGCCCGTGCCGGGCGGAGTTCACGACGGGGCGGCTACAGGCAGGTACCGGGCGTGGGGCACCATGGGGCGCTCAGGTTCGTACACGACGGAGGACCCCCATGCCCGCGGCACCCAAGCCGGAGATCCTTGCCGCTTTCGAGGCCGCGAAGGGGTTCATGCCCGCCGGCGAGGGACTCGCGCTCCACGCGGCGGCCGTCGAGGCCGGCCGGCTGGGGCTGCCGCTGCTGGAGGTCGGCACCTACTGCGGCCGCTCCACGATCCTGCTCGCGGACGCGGCCCGCGAGGCCGGGGTCACCGCGGTCACCGTCGACCACCACCGGGGCAGCGAGGAGCAGCAGCCGGGCTGGGAGTACCACGATCCGGAGACGGTCGACCCCGAGATCGGCCGGATGGACACCCTGCCGACGTTCCGGCGCACGCTCCACCGGGCCGGTCTCGAGGACCACGTCGTGGCGGTGGTCGGCCGCTCGCCGCAGATCGCCGCCTTCTGGCGGTCACCCCTCGGTCTCGTCTTCGTCGACGGCGGTCACACCGACGAGCACGCGAACGGCGACTACGAGGGCTGGGCGCCCCACGTGGCCGACGGCGGCCTGCTGGTCATCCACGACGTGTTCCCGGACCCCGTCGACGAGTTCACCGGTCAGGCCCCGTACCGCGTCTACCTCAGGGCGCTGGAGTCCGGCGCCTTCACCGAGGTCTCGGCGACCGGCTCACTGCGCGTCCTGCGGCGAACGGGCACCGGGATCTGAGGCCGCGGTTAGAGTCGCTGACGTGTCGTACGCAGGTCCTGACTTCGAGCCCTCCCGGCCGCGCCGTTCCCGGCGCGGCCCCCTGACCGTCGCCGTCGCCGCGCTGGTGCCCGGCGCGCTGGCCGGCTGGCTGGTGTGGCAGGCGGTGGGCGACACGGGGGACGGTGACGGATCCGGCGGGGCGGGGCCCGCGACGTCCTCGGCCGCGCCCTCCACGTCCGCGGCGCCCGGAGCGCCCACGGCGTCCGGGAAGGACGACGGGAAACAGCACGGGGACGACGCGTCGGGCACACCGTCCACGCCGTCCGGCTCCGCGTCGCGGCCCGCCGCGTCCGGTCCCCTCAAGGGCAAGGTCGTCGTCATCGACCCGGGCCACAACTCCGGCAACTTCCGGCACCCGGGCGAGATCAACCGCCAGGTGGACATCGGCACGAACCGCAAGGAGTGCGACACGACCGGCACGTCGACCAACGCGGGTTACACGGAAGCCAAGTTCACGCTCGACGTGGCGCGCCGGATGCGGACGCTGCTCCAAAAGCAGGGAGCCACGGTCGAGTTGACCCAGGACGGGGACCGGCCGTGGGGGCCCTGCGTCGACGAGCGGGCCCGGATCGGCAACAAGGCGCACGCCGACGCGGTGGTGTCCGTCCACGCGGACGGCTCGGCGACCGGCAACCGCGGCTTCCACGTGATCCTCCCCGCGACGGTGCACGCGGGTGCCGCCGACACCCGTCCGATCGTCGCCTCCTCACGCGATCTGGGTGAGCGCATCGCGGGCAACTTCGTACGCGTCACCGGCAGCGCGCCCTCCAACTACGTCGGCGGCGGCACCGGACTCGTCACGCGCGAGGATCTCGGCGGTCTCAATCTGTCAACGGTTCCCAAGGTGTTCATCGAGTGCGGCAACATGCGCGATAGCAAGGACGCGGCACTGCTGACCAGTGGGACCTGGCGACAGAAAGCGGCACGGGGGATCTCTGAGGGAATCGTGAGTTTCCTGCACGGGTAGGGATCGGCACAGCGGTCCCGGCGGACACCCTGATCGGACGGACGATAGTGTCGTCCCTACGATGAGGGGCCACCCCCGCGCTCCGCACCCTGCCTGACGGCGACCTGGTGACAGCGATGCCTCCACCGATGACGACGAGACGACTACGAAGGACCTGAAGTGAATATCCGCTCCCTCACTAGAGGCGACGGCGTGGTGATCGGAGCAGCGGTACTGCTCTTCGTCGCGTCGTTCCTCGACACGTTCGACGGCTCCGGCAGTGACGCCCCCAACGCCTGGGACAACCTGGGTCTCGTGATGAGCATGTACGTCGGCGGTATCGTCGGTGCGGCACTGATCGTCCTCGCCCGGGGGCTCCCGCAGCAGCGCAAGGTCATCGGGCTCGACCTCGGCCAGCTCGGGGTGGCCCTGACGGTCTTCGCCGCGTGGACCGCGTTCTGGACGATCATCGACCCGCTGGGCGTGTTCGACGAGTTCGACTCGGCCGCCGACACTGGCGCCGGGCTCATCCTCGGGCTGATCGCCGCCCTGGTCCTGGCCGCCGCCGCGATCGCCACGCCCCTCGTGCCCGCGCTCCGCGCCGCTCTCGTGGGTGCCCCGCGCCCCGCGGCCCCGCAGCCCTACGGCGGTCAGCCGCAGGGTGGTTACGGCTACCCGGGCGCCCAGCCGGCCCCCGGCCAGCCCTACGGCGGACAGCCGCAGCAGCCCCAGCCGCAGCCGTACGGCGGGCAGCCGCAGGCCGGTCAGCCGCAGGCGCCGCAGGCTCCGGCCGCGCAGCAGTCCGGCGGGGACTTCTCGCCGTTCTGGTTCGCGGTCCCGGTGGCGCGTCCGCTGTACGCGGAGGACGGTTCGCCGACGCCGATCGCCGAGCTGGCGCCGGGCACCTGGTACCTGGCCGTCGAGCAGCGCGGTCCGAGCCTGGTCGCCCAGACGCAGGACGGCCGTCGCGGTGTCCTGCAGGACACGACGGGCATCCAGCGCGGCTGACACCCGCTGACGCACGGCCCCTCGCCCTTCCGGACGGGGGGCCGTTGTCGTACAGTCGCCCCCCGAACGCTTTCTGACGGATCGTCAGCGATGCTGACGGGGCGACGGTCCGGACCTGGAGGGGACATGCGGCTCGGTCTCGCACTCGGCTACTGGGGGCGCGGTCCCTCGGCGGACCATCTGTCGCTGGCGCGGGAGGCGGAGCGGCTCGGGTACGACTCCGTGTGGACCGCCGAGTCCTGGGGCTCCGACGCGTTCACCCCGCTCACCTGGATCGCCGCCCACACCTCCCGCATCCGCCTCGGCACGGCCGTCGCGCAGATGGCCGCCCGCTCCCCCACCACGACCGCGATGCACGCCCTGACCCTGGACCACCTCTCCGGCGGACGCGTGCTGCTCGGCCTCGGGCTGTCGGGCCCGCAGGTCGTCGAGGGCTGGTACGGGCGCCCGTTCCCGAAGTCGCCGCTCACCGCGACCCGCGAGTACGTCGACGTCGTACGCCAAGTACTCCGACGCGAGGCCCCCGTTGCCCTCGACGGCCGCTTCCACGCCCTGCCCTACCGGGGGCCGGACGGCACGGGTCTGGGCAGGGCGCTGAAACCGATCACGCACCCGCTGCGGGCCCGACTGCCCGTCCTGCTGGGCGCCGAGGGGCCGAAGAACATCGCGCAGACGGCCCGGATCGCGGACGGCTGGCTGCCGCTGTACTGGTCGCCCCTGCGCACGCAGGTGTACGAGGCCTCGCTCACGGAGGCGCCCGAGGACTTCATGGTCGCGCCCATGGCCCGTGCGGCGGTCTGCGACGACGTCGCCGAGGGGCTGCTGCCGGTCAAGGCGATGCTCGGTTTCTACATCGGCGGCATGGGGCACGCGGCCCGCAACTTCCACGCCGATCTGATGGCCCGGATGGGCTTCGCCGAGGAGGCCCGCCGGATCCAGGAGCTGTTCCTCGCCGGGCGCCGCGAGGAGGCGGTACGGGCCGTCCCGGACGCCTTCGCCGACGAGATCTCCCTCGTCGGCCCGCGCGAACGCATCGCCGAGCGGCTGGAGTTGTGGCGCGAGGGGCCGGTGACGGACCTGCTGCTGCTGACGCCGGACCCGCACACGCTGCGGGTCCTCGCGGAGCTCAACTCCTAGGGGCTTCCTAGGGCTTCCCAGGGCTTCCTAGGGCACCGGAACTCAGCCGCCCGACAGCTCGGACGTCGACGGCACCTTGTCCTTCACCTCGGCTCCCGCGCTCTTCCCGGCGTCCTTCACCTTGTTGATGATGTCGTCGAAGGAGCCGGCCGCCGCGTCCGCCGAGTCGCCCTTGCGCAGTTTGGCGGGCAGGTCCTTGAGCGCGTCGATGCCCGCGGTGAGCGGGGCGACGGCCTTGGCGAGCGTGGGGTCGCCCTCCGCGTTCTTGCGGGCAGCGCTGAGCCGGTTGTACGTGAAGGCCCCCGCGAGGCCCGCCTTGATGAGCGCGGTCCTGCGGCCCTCGGCGCCCTTCTTGAACTTGCCGGCCCGCCAGGGCTTCACGATCCACTGGTAGGTGGCCCCGGCCGCGAGCCCGGCGTTCGCCACGAAACGCGTCTTGGCGAACTTCTGCTTCTCCGCGGAGCCGGTGGGGCTGGGGGTCGCCGTGGCCGTGGCGGCGGAGTCGCCGTCACCGCCGCCGCACGCGGTCGTGCCGGCGAGCAGGGCGCAGGTGAGGGTGAGCGCCAGGAGCAGGCGGCGCAGGGATACAGGCACGGGGATCCTCCGGGTGAACGGGCTCCCGGGGCCCGGGAGTGCACGGCTCTTCCGGCAGCCTCACCCCGCTCCGGCGGCTGCGCCAGCCGGGGGAATCCGTTCGGGTCACGGACCCGATCCGTTCCAGGTTTCAAACAGGGTTTCGGGGCCATCTGTTGGTCATGTCCCCTCGATATCGCAACGGTTCCAACCAGGCGGGGACGGTCATCGCGATCGTCGCGGACATCATGGCCGTCATCCTCGGTCTCTGGATCCTGATGTACCTGCTGGACGCGAACCGCGCCAACGACCTGGTGCAGTTCATCCATGACGCGGCAGCCTGGCTGGCAGGCTGGTCGCGTGACCTGTTCACCTTCGACGAGGCCTGGGCCCGTGTGGTCGCGGGCTACGGTCTGGCGGCCGTCGTGTACCTGTTCATCGGGCACGCGATCGCCAACCGTCTCAACCGGCACTGACCGGCTCTCCGGCCGGTGACCGAGGCCGGGCCGGGGAAGGCGGCCAACCCTTCCCCGGACGGTTTTTCGGTTTCCCTCCCCCCCCCTTCCCCCCGCACGTCCTACGGGGACCCCCGGAGCACTCCCGGGTCCG
>NZ_JBWKDS010000022.1:85876-146843 GCF_056435845.1 Streptomyces sp. NPDC043867
AACCCACCCCCACCCCCCCCCCCCCCTCCCCCCCCCCCCCCCCCCCCCCCCCCCCCCCCCCCCCCCCCCCCCCCCCCGGGCCGGTCTTCGGGCGTCCGTACGCCGTCGGCCCACCGGCAGGTCCGGCGGGCCTACCGGCAGCAGTCCGGGTCCAGTCCTGACGGGAGGCGTTCGCCGCTGAAGACCGCGCAGGTCGGCTCGTCGCCGCCGAGCGCGGCCACCGCGAGGAGCAGCGAGCCGGCCGTCCAGCTCGTCAGCTCCTCGGGCCAGATGGCCCCGTCCTCGAAGACGTAACCCGTCCAGTACAGCCCGGTCTTCGGATCGCGCAGGTGCTGGATGGACTGGAGTATCTCCAGGGCGCGGTCGGACTCCCCCACGATCCACAGCGCCAGCGCCAGTTCGGCCGACTCACCGCCGGTCACCCACGGGTTGGGGACCACGCAGCGCACGCCGAAGCCGGGCACGACGAAGCGGTCCCAGCCCTCCTCGATACGGGACTTGGCCTCGGCGCCGGTCAGCGCGCCGCCGAGCACCGGGTAGTACCAGTCCATCGAGTAGCGGCCCTTGTCGAGGAACCGCTCGGGGTGCCTGCGGATCGCGTGCCGCAGCGCGCCGACCGCCAACTCCCAGTCGGGCTGGGGTTCTTCGCGCTGTTCGGCGACGGCCAGCGCGCAGCGCAGCGCGTGGTGGATCGACGAACTCCCGGTCAGCAGGGCGTCGTCGACCGGTGTGCCGTCGTCCTCGCGCTTCCAGCCGATCTGCCCGCCGGGCTGCTGGAGCCGCAGCACGTACTCCACGGCCGCGTAGACCGCGGGCCACATCCGGTCCAGGAACGTGTCGTCGCCGGTGGCCAGGTAGTGGTGCCAGACACCGACGGCGATGTACGCGCAGAAGTTCGTCTCGCGGCCGCGGTCGGTGACCTCGTCGTGCTTCCCGTCGGCGTACGCCGCGTACCAGGAGCCGTCGGGGTTCTGGTGCCGCGCGAGCCACTCGTAGGCGCGCTCGGCCGCCTCGTGCTCCCCGGCCGCGTCGAGGGCCATCGCCGCCTCGGTGTGGTCCCAGGGGTCCAGGTGGTGGCCGCGGAACCACGGGATGGCACCGTCCGGGCGCTGCACCGCGAGGATCCCGCGCACCGTGGCGGCGGCCTCCTCCGCGGTGAGGACCCCGGGCAGGACGAGGTGTTCTGTCCGGGGCGTCGTCACGAAGCGTCCACCGCGGCGCTGCCGACGGGCAGGTGGGGCTTGGTCGCGTACGCCACGAAGCTCTTGCCGATCAGCGGGTTCAGCGCCTGCTCGGCGATCCGGGTGGCCAGCGGTTTCTTCATGATGTCCCAGACCAGCAGCTTGTGGTACGCCCGCACCGGCAGCGCCTTGTCGTTGTCGACGCCGAACGCGCACTTGAGCCACCAGTACGGCGAGTGCAGCGCGTGCGCGTGGTGGGTGCCGTACGGGCGGAGGCCGGCTCCCCTGATCCTGGCGAGCAGTTCGTCCGCGCGGTAGATGCGGATGTGGCCGCCCTCGACCTCGTGGTAGGCGTCGGACAGGGTCCAGCAGACCTTCTCGGGGCCGTAGCGCGGGACGGTGATCGCGATGCGGCCGCCCGGCTTCAGCACCCGGACCATCTCCGCGAGGACGCCCTTGTCGTCGGGGATGTGCTCCATGACCTCGGAGATGATCACGACGTCGAAGGACTCGTCGGGGAAGGGCAGTGCGAGGGCGTCGCCCTCCATGGCGGTCGCGGTCGCGCCCGCCGGGGCCTCGCCGGCCTCCTTCATCGCCGCGAACCACTTGGCGACCTCGCGGATCTCCTCGGCGTTCTGGTCCAGCGCCACGACCCGGGCGCCGCGCCGGTAGCACTCGAACGCGTGCCGGCCGGCCCCGCAGCCGAGGTCCAGTACGCGGTCGCCCGGGGCGAGCGGGAACCGGGAGAAGTCGACGGTCAGCACGTGGCCCTGCTTTCGCGATCGAGGGTGTCAACGGAGGGCGCGCAGGCGGCGCCCGCGGCGGCGGTCCCGCGGCCCGGGGCGGCGCCCGCCGCGCCGGCGATCGCCTCGCGGTAGCGGGCGACGGTGCCTTCGGCGGCGCGGGCCCAGGTGTAGTGCCGCAGCACCCGCTCCCGGCCGGCCAGGCCGAGCCGGACGCGCAGCGCGGGGTCGCCCAGCACCCGGCTCAGAGCGGCGGCCAGGGCCCCGGCGTCGCCGGGCGGCACCGCGAGGCAGGTCTCGCCGTCGGGGCCCGCGACCTCGGGGATCGCCCCGCCGGTCGTCGCGACGAGCGGCGTGCCCGTCGCCATGGCCTCGGCCGCGGGGAGGGAGAACCCCTCGTACAGGGAAGGCACACAGGCGACTTCGGCCGACCGTACGAGGTCGACGAGTTCGGCGTCGGAGATGCCCTTCACGAACTCGACGGAGCCGGCGAGGCCGTACCGCTCGATGGCCTGGGCGACGGGGCCGTCCTCGGCACGGCGGCCGACGACGACGAGGTGGGCGCCGGGGTGCTCGGCGCGCACCTTGGCGAGCGCCTCGACGAGGAAGACGAGACCCTTGAGCGGGACGTCGGCGCTGGACGTCGTGACGATCCGTCCGGGCACCTGCGGCACCGCGGGGTCGGGTGAGAAGAGGTCGGTGTCGGCGCCGATGTGGACGACGTGGATGCGGTCGTCGCGTACGCCGAGGTGGTCGACGATCTCCTGGCGCGAGGTGCCGGAGACGGTCAGCACGGACGGCAGCCGGCGCGCGACGCGCTTCTGCATGCGCGTGAACGCGTACCAGCGGCGCACGGAGGCGCGGCGGCGCCAGCCCTGGGCGGCGTCCAGGTCCAGCCCGCGGTCCACGGTGATGGGGTGGTGGATGGTGGTCACCAGCGGGGCGCCGACGTCACCCAGCAGCCCGTAGCCGAGGGTCTGGTTGTCGTGCACGACGTCGAAGTCGCCGCGGCGGGCGCGCAGATGGCGCCGGGCGCGCAGCGAGAAGGTCAGCGGCTCGGGAAAGCCGCCGGTCCACATCGTGCCGACCTCGAGGGCGTCGATCCAGTCGCGGTACTCGCCGCGGCCCGGGGTGCGGAAGGGGTCGGGCTGGCGGTAGAGGTCCAGGCTTGGCAGCTCGGTGAGGGAGAGTCCGCGCAGGTCCTCGCCCTCGTCGAGCACGGGGTAGGGCTGCGAGCCGATGACCTCGACGCGGTGGCCGAGCCGGGCGAGCTCCCGCGAGAGGTGCCGCACGTACACGCCCTGGCCACCGCAGAACGGGTTCCCCTTGTACGTGAGGAGCGCGATGCGCAGGGCTCGGCCGCCGTCGGCGGCAGGGTCCTCCTGGGGACCCGCCTCCATGGCCTCAGCGGTCACTCCCGGCCCCCTTCTCCCTGCACTGTCCCGCGAGATTACGCCGGGACGCTAATCTAGAACAAGTTTCAGACTTGATCGTTCAAGGAGCACTGAATCTACCGGCAGGTAGGACCGGCGTGAGCGGTGGATCAGGTGATTCACGCCACGGCGGAGCGGCCCGGTCGGCCGACTCGCGCAGGTGACCGCCCCGTTGGGGCGGTGCCGGGCGCTTGGGGAATGTCCGGTGCCCTGCCATGCTGACTCCTCGCTGCCCCTCGCCGAATGTCACGGAACGGGACTTATGCCTGCGGAAGCCAAGGCGGATGCCACCACCGCGCGGGACCTCGCGCGGCCCGCGAACCCGCGCGCCGCCGCGCAGCCCGCCGCGCCCCCGCTCACGGAGCGGCAGGAGGCGCGCCGCCGGCGCATCCTGCACGCGAGCGCCCAGCTGGCCAGCCGGGGCGGTTTCGACGCGGTGCAGATGCGCGAGGTCGCGGAGTCCTCGCAGGTCGCGCTCGGCACGCTCTACCGCTACTTCCCCTCCAAGGTCCACCTGCTGGTCGCCACGATGCAGGATCAGCTGGAGCACATGCACGGCACCCTCCGCAAGAAGCCGCCGGCCGGGGACACCGCGGCGGAACGCGTCGCGGAGACGCTGATGCGGGCCTTCCGGGCGCTCCAGCGGGAGCCGCACCTCGCGGACGCGATGGTCCGGGCGCTGACCTTCGCGGACCGCAGCGTCAGCCCGGAGGTCGACCAGGTGTCCCGCCAGACGACGGTGATCATCCTGGACGCGATGGGGCTGGACGACCCGACGCCCGAGCAGCTCTCCGCGGTCCGGGTCATCGAGCACACCTGGCACTCCGCCCTCATCACCTGGCTGTCGGGGCGCGCGTCCATCGCCCAGGTCAAGATCGACATCGAGACGGTCTGCCGTCTGATCGACCTGACGGAGGTCAGGGGGCCGGGCTCGGTGTGACCGCGCCGCAGCCCTTGCGGAATCCGTAGAACGAGACGCCGCTGAAGTCGTCCACCTCGCCCTCTTCGGCCGTCTTGCGCGCCGTGGGCAGTTCGGAGGTGAGGGCGTCGGCGTCCGCGGTGCCCGCGACGAGACTCACGTTCCACCCGCCCTTCACGAAGGACGCGGCCTGACCGCTCCCGTCCCGCCAGGTCTTCGCCTCCTGCTTCCAGTGCCGTGCCTTCATCTCGGCCGCCGCCGCGTCGACGGGTTCCCGGCCGGGCTTCCTCGCCGTACGGATCGTGACGCTCAGCTCGCAGACGGCGCGGCGCCCCTGGGAGAAGCCCTCGCCGTACTCGGCCCGGCGGAAACCCCCGGCGGCGACGGCTGCCCGGATGTCCTTCTCCACCGCGCCGCGGCTCATCAGGGACCCGCCCGTCCCGCGGGCCGTCGCGCTCTTCCCGGCCGCGCCGTCGCCGTGCGCACCGCACCCGCCCACCAGCACCGCCGCCATCGCTGCCGCCAGCACGGCCGACGCCGCTCTTCCCGCCCCGCGCATCGGTCTCCCCGTCTCGTGTCTCCGCACGTGGCGGAGTGTCGCACGGGCGTCGGCGGCGTCATTCCTCGGGTGGGAACACCGGCTCTCCCGAGCCCAGGACGGTGATCATGATCGCTTCGACCGGGCAGCCCTCCGCCGCCTCCAGGGTGCGCTCGTCGGCGTCGGTCTCCGGGCCGGCGGGGTGGGACTGCCGGCCGGCGTCGAGGCGGAAGGCGTCCGGCGCGAGGTGCGTGCACTGGGCCGAGCCGATGCAGACGGAGCGGTCGACCTCGACGTGCCAGCGGTCGCCCATCCCTACGCCTCCCAGCCGGCGGGCAGGTGGATCATCTTGTGCTCCAGGTACTCGCCGTAGCCCTCGGGGCCGAACTCCCGGCCCAGTCCGGAGTTCTTGTAGCCGCCGAAGGGGCCGAGCATGTCGAGGCTGAAGGTGTTGACGGAGTAGGTGCCGGTGCGGACCCGGCGGGCCACGTCGATGCCGTGCTCCACGTCGGCCGTCCAGACGCTGCCGCTCAGCCCGTAGTCCGAGTCGTTCGCGATCTTCACCGCCTCGCCCTCGTCGCCGTACGGGAGCAGGCAGATGACCGGCCCGAAGATCTCCTCGCGGGCGATGCGCATGGAGTTGTCGACGTCGCCGAAGAGGGTGGGTTCCACGTACCAGCCGCGTTCCAGGCCCGGCGGGCGGCCGCCGCCGGTGAGGATCTTGGCGCCCTCCTCCTGGCCGATGCGGATGTAGTCGAGGCTGCGCTGCTGCTGGCGCCGGGCGACCAGCGGCCCCACCTGCGTCGCCGGGTCCAGCGGGTCGCCGACCACCAGCGCGCCCGCCGCCGCCGCGAAGGCGTCCGCGAACTCGTCGTAGCGGGAGCGCGGCACGAGGATGCGGGTCTGCGCCACGCACGCCTGGCCGTTGTTCATCCAGGCCGCCGAGACGATGCCCGGCACGGTGGTCGCGAGGTCGGCGTCCGGCAGCACCACCGCCGCCGACTTGCCGCCCAACTCCAGGGTGACGCGCGTGAGACGGCGCGACGCGACCTCCATGACGCGCCGGCCGGCGGCGACGGAGCCGGTGAAGGACACCTTGTCGACGCCGGGATGCCCGACCAGGTACTCGCTCACCTCGCGGTCCGCCGGGAGGATCGACAGCACCCCCTCGGGCAGGCCCGCCTCCCGCGCGATCTCCCCGAGCAGGTACGCGTCCAGGGGCGATTCGGGGGACGGCTTCAGTACGGCGGTGCAGCCGGTCAGCAGCGCGGGGGCGAGCTTCGCGGCGGCCACGAACTGCGGTACGTTCCACGGCGCCACGGCCGCGACCACACCCACCGGCTCACGCCGGACGAGGATCTTCCCGAGGACGCCGTCGCGCGTCTCCTCGTACGTGAAGTCCCGGGCGACGGTGATCGCCGCGTCCCAGACCATCATCGCGCCGAGCGCCTGCGCGAGGACGCTCCAGGAGTACGGGGAGCCGTTCTCGGAGGAGATCACCCGGGCGATCTCCTCGTGGCGCAGCGCGATCCCGTCCTTGATCCGGGTGACGACCTCGATCCGCTCACCGAGCGTCATCCGCGGCCAGGGTCCTTCGTCGAACGCCCGGCGCGCGGCGGCGACGGCCCGGTCGACGTCCCGCGCCGAGGCGTGCGGCACCCGCCCGATGACCTCCTCCGTGTGCGGCGAGATCACCTCGATGACGTCCTCGCCCAGGGGATCCGTCAACTCCCCGCCGATGAACAGCTGTCCGTGTTCCACGAGCTCGGTCATGGCGACTACCCCTCCGGAGGACGCTTCCTGACGAGTCATCAGATAAGAGAACTGATACCAGTTCCGGCCCGATGAGTCCACGGAGCCCACACTCCCGGATCTCTGCGAGACCCAACCAGGTCTCCGTGCAGTCGACTTGGGCCACCATTGGAACTGGTTCTAGTTATAGTGGCCGGGACACGGCGACGGGGGGAAGCCCATGACGCAGGTGACCGATCACGGCGGGGGCGTACGGTCGATCAGGGTCCCCATCCCGGACAACCCCCTCGGCCACACGCTGGTGTACGTCGTGGACACCGACCGGGGGCCCGTCCTCATCGACACCGGCTGGGACGACCCCGCGTCCCTGGACGTCCTCAGCGCCGGGCTCACCGGCTGCGGCACCTCCGTCGCCGAGATCCACGGCGTGGTCGTCACCCACCACCACCCCGACCACCACGGTCTGTCCAACGCGGTGCGGGAGGCGTCGGGCGCCTGGATCGCGATGCACGCGGCGGACGCCTCGGTCGTCCGGCGGATGCGCGAGTACCGGCCCGAGCGGTGGTTCACGTACATGGCGGACAAACTGACGGCGGCCGGCGCCCCCGAGGCGCACGTGGCACCGCTGCGCACCGCCCGCCCCCGGGCGCTGCCCGGCCTCTCCCCCGCGCTCCCCGACCGCGAGATCGTCCCCGGCGACCTCCTCGACCTGCCGGGCCGCCGGCTGCGCGCGATCTGGACACCCGGCCACACGCCGGGCCACGTCTGCCTGCACCTGGAGGAGGACCATCCGGCACGGCTCGCGGGCCGCGGGCGCCTGTTCTCCGGCGACCACCTGCTGCCGGAGATCACCCCGCACATCGGCCTGTACGAGGACCCGGACGACGCCACGGTCACCGACCCGCTCGGCGACTACCTCGACTCCCTGGAGCGCGTCGGCCGTCTCGGCGCCGCCGAGGTGCTCCCCGCCCACCAGTACGCCTTCACCGACGCGGCGGCACGCGTCCGGGCACTGCTCGCCCACCACGAGGAACGGCTCACCGGGCTGCTCGGCCTGCTCCGCGTCCCGCTCACCGCATGGCAGCTGGCCGAGCGCATGGAATGGAACCGCCCCTGGGAGCGCATCCCGTACTCCTCGCGGAACATCGCCGTCTCCGAGGCCGAGGCCCATGTGCGCCGGCTGGTGAAGCTGGGCCGGGCGGAGACGGTACCGGGGAGCGATCCCGTCACCTACCGGGCCGTGTGACCGGCGCGGGGCCGCCCGCCTGCCGCCGGGGGGCGTACCGGGCGGCCCTCGGGCCGTGGGAGACGGCCGGTAGAGTGAGCGCGTCGTCATCACACCCGTACGGGGGGAAGCCGGTGCAATTCCGGCGCTGACCCGCAACCGTGAACCGTCCGCCGGACGGTGAGCCGGATCGCCTCGCGCGGGACGTGACCGGCTCGTGCCTGCGGCAGCCCGCCGCCGGCCGGCACCGTCGAGGGATACGGAGCCGGAGCCACCCGGTACTCCAGCGTGCCCGGTGCCGCCCGGCTCCCCGCAGGGAGAGTCATGTCTGTTCGCCGCACCGCCGCGGTACTGGCCGTCACCGCCGTGATCGGTACGGCGGTCGCACCCGCCGCCCTCGCCGACGACTCGTCCCCGTCCCCGTCACCCTCGCAGGCGATCCCCTCCGGGCTGTACGGCTCCACCGACCCCACCTACGACGGTGTCTGGCGGCAGTCGCTCACCTTGCTCGCCCAGCACACCGCGGGCGTGAAGCCCGCCCGCAAGGCCGTCGACTGGCTGACCGGACAGCAGTGCGCGAACGGTGCCTTCGCGCCCTACCGCGCCGACACGTCCGCCAAGTGCGACGCGAAGACGACGGTGGACACGAACAGCACCGCCGCCGCCGTGCAGGCGCTCGCCGCGCTCGGCGGCCACGCCGCCGGGACGGACAAGGCCGTCGCCTGGCTGAAGTCGGCGCAGAACAAGGACGGTGGCTGGGGCTTCGCCGCGGGCGGGGCCAGCGACGCGAACTCGACCTCCGTGGTGATCGGCGCGCTCGCCGCCGCGGGTGACCGGCCCGGGGACGTCACCAAGGGTGGCAGGTCCCCGTACGACGCCCTGCTGAAGCTGGCGGTCCCCTGCGGCGACGACGGCGGCGGTGCCTTCGCCTACCAGCCCGACAAGAAGGGCGCGCTCACGGCCAACGAGGACGCCACCGCGGCCGGTGTGCTCGGCGCCCTCGGCAAGGGGTTCGCGGCGCCGGCGGGCAAAGCGGCGGGCGGCTCGGCCTGCGCGGACGCTAAGACACCCACGCCCCGGGACGCGGCCCGCAACGGCGCGGTCCACCTCGCCGGCGCCCTGCACGGCACCCCCTACCTGAAGTCGGCGATGCCCGGCGCCAAGGACCAGCCCGACTACGGCAACACCGCGGACGCCGTCGTCGCGCTCGCCGCCGCGGGCCGCACCGGCGACACGGACAAGCCCCTGGCCTGGCTGGAGAAGAACTCCGGCGCCTGGGCGGCGAAGTCCGGGCCCGCCGCGTACGCGCAGCTGATCTTCGCGGCGCACGCCACCGGCACCGACCCGCGCGACTTCGGCGGCGCGGACCTGGTCCGGCAGCTCGGCGCGACCGGTCCGGCGACGCAGGCCTCCGGCCACTCGGACGGTCCCGGCACGGACCAGGGCGACCAGGGAGACAAGAAGAAGGACAGCGACGAGGACGGCGGGCTCGGCGTCTGGTGGATCGTCGGCGTGGGCCTCGTCGCCGGCGTCGGCGTGGGCTTCCTGATCAGCGGCCGCAACAGGAAGCGGCGGCCGTGACCCGGCGCGGCGGCGTCGCCGCGGTCCTCGCCCTGCTGCTGCTCGTGCTCGGCGGGGCGGGCGAGGCCGGGGCCGCCGGCTACCGCTACTGGTCGTTCTGGGACCTGACCGGCGGGACGTGGGCGTACGCCACCCAGGGGCCGTCGACGGCGCGGCCGTCCGACGGTGACGTGCAGGGATTCCGGTTCGCGGTGAGCGAGGACTCCTCGCGCGCGGTGAAGCCGCGCGGGGACGCGGACTTCGGGTCCATCTGCGCCGGCACGCCCGCCCGTGACGGCACGAAGCGGATCGCTCTCGTCCTCGACTTCGGTACGGCCGCGGACGCGCCGTCCGGTGAGACGCCGCCGCGGCCGCGTACCGCCTGCGCGCGGGTCCGTCCCGACGCGACGACGGCCGACGCGCTCGCCGCCGTGGCGAAGCCGTTGCGCTACGACAGCAACGCGCTGCTGTGCGCCATCGCGGGCTATCCGCGGGCCGGCTGCGGCGAACAGGTCGCGGCCGACGAGCCGGGCGCCTCCGCCCGCCCCCGCTCCGAGTCGGAGTCCGGCTCCGGGACCGGGACCGGGACCGGGTACGGGCACTCCGGCCCGTCGGTCGGGCTGCTCGCGGGTCTCGCGGCGGTCGCGGCACTGGGGGCGGCGGCGGTCTGGCAGGCCCGGCGCCGCCGACACTGACGTGAGGTGGAACCTGTGACGACGGACGAGCACGACCGTCCCGCGCCTGCCCCACGGAAGGACAGCCGCCCCGCGGCCGGGTCGACTCCAGCCAAGGACAGCCGCCCCACGGACGGCCGCGCTACGGAAGGGGCAGCGCCGACCGAGGACAGCCGCGCTGCGGAAGGGGCAGTTCCGGCCGCGCACGGCCACCTCGCGGGACGGTCTGTCCCGGCCGAGGACAGCCGCGCTGCGGAACGGCAGGCTGCCCAAGGCGAGGTCGGCCGCACCCCGGGACAGCCGGCCCCGGCCGAACACGTCCGCACCCCGGGGCAGTCGACCCCCGCCAAGGACAACCGCACTTCGGGACAGCGGGGTTTCCGGGGCGGGGACGGCCGCCGGGCGGAACGGCCGATGCGGCCCGAGAACAGCCGCCGCATGGACAGCTGCCCGCCGGGACAGTCGGCCCCGGCCGAACACGTCCGCACCCCGGGGCAGTCGGCCCCGGCCGAGGGCAGCCGGCCGTCGGAACGGCAGGCCGCCCGGGGTGGCCGTCTCCGCGGGCACGGTGCGGCGGCCGCGCAGTCGCACGGCACCGGCACGACGCCGGGCGACCCCACCGGGGCAGGCGCCCTGCCGGGCGGTCTTCCCCGGGGGCAGGTCACCGGTCCGGGCGTGCTCCGCCGTCGCCTGACGGCGGAGGCCAACCGTGGCAACGCCCTGCACCCGGGCGCCTGGTGGATCTGGGCCCTGGGCCTCGGCACCGCCGCCTCCCGTACCACCAACCCGCTCCTCCTCGCCCTGCTCGTCGGCGTCGCCGGCTATGTCGTGGCCGCCCGCCGCACCGACGCGCCCTGGGCCCGCTCGTACGGCGCGTTCGTGAAACTGGCCGTCGCCGTCCTGGCCGTCCGGCTGGCGTTCGCCGTGTTCCTCGGTTCCCCCGTCCCGGGTACGCAGGTCGTCGTCACGCTCCCCGAAGTCCCGCTGCCCGACTGGGCGCAGGGCGTCCGTATCGGTGGCCGGGTCACCGCGGAGGGCCTGGTCTTCGCCCTGTACGACGGCCTGAAACTGGCCGCGCTGCTCATCTGCGTCGGCGCGGCGAACGCGCTCGCGAACCCGGCGCGGCTGCTCAAGTCGCTGCCGGGCGCGCTGTACGAGGCCGGCGTCGCCGTGGTGGTCGCGCTGACCTTCGCGCCGCACCTGATCGCGGACGTGCAGCGGCTGCGCGCGGCACGCCGGCTGCGCGGCCGCCCGGACCGGGGTCTGCGGGGGCTGCTGCACGTCGGACTCCCGGTCCTGGAGGGCGCGTTGGAGCGTTCCGTGGCGCTGGCGGCGGCGATGGACGCGCGCGGCTACGGGCGGACCGCCGAGGTGCCGGCCGCCGTCCGCCGCACCACGTCCGCTCTCACCCTGGGCGGTCTGCTCGGCGTGTGCGCGGGCACGTACGGGCTGCTGACCGCCGAGGGCGGGAGCTACGGACTGCCCGTGCTCCTCGCCGGGCTGGCCGCGGCGCTCGGCGGCCTGGGTCTCGGCGGCCGCCGCTCCCCGCGCACGCGCTACCGGCCGGACGTCTGGGGCGCGCGGGCCTGGCTGGTGTCGGCGTCCGGGGTCGCGGTGGCCGCGCTGATGATCGTCGCGGCCTCGCACGACCCGGCGGCGCTGCACCCCGGGGTGGTTCCGCTGACCGCCCCCGCCCTTCCCCTGTGGCCGGCCGCCGCGATCCTGCTCGGCCTGCTGCCCTCCGTCCTCGCCCCGACCCCCAAGGAGTCCTCATGATCCGCTTCGCGGACGTCTCGGTGACGTACGAGGGGGCCGCGGGACCGACCGTCCAGGGGCTGGACTTCGAGGTCCCGGAGGGTGAACTCGTGCTGCTGGCCGGGCCGTCGGGGGTCGGCAAGTCGACGGTGCTGGGCGCGGTCAGCGGTCTGGTGCCGCACTTCACCGGCGGCGCCCTGCGCGGCCGGGTCACCGTCGCCGGGCGGGACACCCGCACGCACAGGCCGCGCGAACTCGCCGACGTCGTGGGCACGGTGGGCCAGGACCCGCTGTCCCACTTCGTCACGGACACCGTCGAGGACGAGCTCGCCTACGGCATGGAGTCGCTGGGGCTGGCGCCGGACGTGATGCGCCGCCGTGTGGAGGAGACCCTGGACCTGCTGGGCCTGGCCGGCCTGCGCGACCGTCCCATCGCCACGCTGTCCGGCGGGCAGCAGCAGCGGGTCGCCATCGGCTCGGTGCTGACACCGCACCCCGCGGTGCTGGTCCTCGACGAACCGACGTCCGCCCTGGATCCCGCCGCCGCGGAGGAGGTCCTCGCCGTCCTCCTGCGTCTCGTCCACGATCTCGGGACGACCGTGTTCCTGGCCGAGCACCGGCTGGAGCGGGTCGTGCAGTACGCGGACCGGGTGGTCCTGCTGCCCGCCCCGGGGGCCGCGCCGGTCCTCGGCACCCCGGCCGAGGTGATGGCCGTCTCGCCGGTGTGCCCGCCGGTGGTGGAGCTGGGCCGGCTCGCGGGCTGGTCGCCGCTTCCGCTGACGGTGCGCGACGCCCGCCGGGCGGCGGGGCCGTTGCGGGAGCGGCTCGCGGCCCGCACGCCGGCAGTTCCGGCGCCCCGGCGGGTGGCGGCTCCCTCCGTGGTGTCCCGAAGCCCCGGCTTCCTGCGCGGGCGCGGTTCTCTCACCCCGGCCGCCGCCCCGGCCGTGGTCGAGGGCCTGGCCGTCCGCCGGGGCCGGGTCGAAGCCCTGCGGAAGGTGGATCTGACGGCCGCCCCCGGCGAGACCATCGCGCTGATGGGCCGCAACGGCGCGGGGAAGTCGACGCTGCTCGGCGCCCTGGTGGGCCTGGTCGAGCCGGCCGCCGGATCGGTACGGGTGGGCGGTTCGGTGCCGCACCGCACCGCCCCGCGGGACCTCGTACGCCGCGTCGGGCTCGTACCGCAGGAGCCGCGGGACCTGCTGTACGCCGACACGGTGGCCGCCGAGTGCGCCGCGGCCGACCACGACGCGGGCGCCGAGCCGGGCACCTGCCGCGCGCTGGTCGGCGAGCTGCTGCCGGGCATCGGCGACGACACGCATCCGCGGGACCTGTCGGAGGGGCAGCGGCTGGCGCTCGCGCTGGCCGTGGTCCTGACGGCGCGTCCCCCGCTGCTGCTGCTCGACGAGCCGACCCGCGGACTCGACTACGCGGCCAAGGCCCGTCTGGTCGCCGTGCTGCGCACGCTGGCCGCCGCCGGGCACGCCATCGTGCTGGCCACCCACGACGTGGAGCTCGCCGCCGAACTCGCCCACCGGGTGGTGATCCTCGCCGACGGCGAGGTCGTCGCGGACGGTCCCACGGCCGAGGTGGTCGTGGCCTCCCCGTCCTTCGCCCCACAGGTGACGAAGATCCTCGCCCCGCAGCCCTGGCTCACGGTCGCCCAGGTCAGGGAGGCACTCGCGTGACCGGGTCCGAGGACATGGGCCGCCCGCAGGCCCGCGCCGTCCGGCTCGGCCCCCGCTCGGTGGCCGCGCTCGTCCTGGTCAGCGCGGTGGGCGTCGCCGGTTTCGGCTGGCCGCTCCTGGCCGGGCGGGGCTCCCGGGTCGGCGCGCACGCCCAGGACGCGCCCTGGCTCTTCGCGGGGCTCCTCGTGCTGCTCGTCGCGGTCGTCGCGGCGACGATCTCCGAGTCCGGGCTCGGCCCGAAGGCGGTGGCCATGCTCGGCGTGCTGGCCGCGACCGGGGCCGCGCTGCGGCCGATCGGGGCGGGGACCGCCGGCATCGAGCCGATGTTCTTCCTGCTGGTGCTGAGCGGCCGGGTCCTCGGGCCGGGGTTCGGCTTCGTCCTCGGGTCCGTGACCATGTTCGCGTCCGCCCTGCTCACCGGGGGTGTCGGGCCGTGGATGCCGTTCCAGATGCTCGCCATGGGGTGGTTCACGATGGGCGCCGGGCTGCTGCCGGGGCCCGACCGGCTGCGCGGCCGGGGCGAGCTGGCCCTGCTCGCCGGGTACGGGTGCCTCGCCGCCTTCGCCTACGGCACCGTCATGAACCTGATGGGCTGGCCGTTCCTGGACACCCTGGCCGCCGGCGTCGCCTTCGTCCCGGACGACCCGCTCCACACGAACCTCGTACGGTTCCTCGCCTACTGCGCGGCGACCTCGCTCGGGTGGGACCTGGGACGGGCGGTCGTCACCGTCGTACTGACCCTGACCCTCGGCACGCCCCTGCTGAAGGCGCTGCGGCGGGCCACCCGCCGGGCGGCCTTCGAGAGCCCGGTCACGTTTCTGCCGTGACGTCCTGCGGCCCGGGTCACACGGGCCGACCGCACCCGGTGACGCGCGCCCACGCTGTGTCAGTCCGGGGGTGAGCCGTCCCACAGGACCTTGGTCCTCTACGAGGCGGGGCCGTAGCCGGAGAGGGTGGCATGCACGCGTCGCCCAGCGCGCTGACCTGGGCTTTGAGAGCCAGGTCACAGAAGGTACTTGTCCTCCGCATGCGACCACCACTAGTAACAGGGGTCGTTGCGGACGCCTGCCGGGGCTGTTTCTCTGGAGGAGTCGCCAGGCGCCGACGTGCCCTCCCGGGCCGCGGCGCCGCCGTATGCCCCCGCCGCCTCCGCGTGGTTCCGGCATGCCGGCGCACCCCTGTCCCCGAAGAAAAGGTGCTTCGTGCCCGTCTCCGTCATCCGCCGCATCGCCTCCCCGAAGAAGGCCCTCACCACCGCCGCCGTGGCCGCCGCCACGACCGGCATGGTGCTGGCCGCGGCCCCCGCCCAGGCCGCGACCCCCTCGGTCTCCTCCGCCCAGTCGGTCGCGCACAAGATGATCCCGGACGCCGCGCAGTACAACGCGTTCAGCAAGATCGTCGAGCACGAGAGCGACTGGAACGTCACCGCCACGAACTCCTCGTCCGGCGCCTACGGTCTGGTCCAGGCGCTGCCCGGCAACAAGATGGCCTCCAAGGGCTCCGACTGGAAGACCAGCGCCGAGACCCAGATCAAGTGGGGCCTGGACTACATGAACGACCGCTACGGCAGCCCGGTCGGCGCCTGGAACTTCTGGCAGAGCCACGGCTGGTACTGACCGGCCCGGGCCGTCCCGGACGCGCATGCCGCGCGGCCCCTGCGGCACCCCCGTACGCGAAGGCGGCGGCCCCCGATCCCCGGGCCGCCGCCTCCGCCATGCCCCGGCCCCCGGGCCGCCGACCTCGCCGTACCCCGGCCGCCGGCCCGCCGCCCTGGCCCTGCCCCGATCCCCGGGCCATTGCCCTGCCCCGGCCGCCGGGCGGGGCGCGCGCGTCACAGCCGCTGGATGATCGTCCCCGTCGCCAGCGCCCCGCCCGCGCACATCGTGATGAGCGCGAACTCCCCGTCCCGGCGCTCCAGTTCGTGCAGTGCCGTGGTGATGAGCCGCGCCCCCGTCGCCCCGACCGGATGCCCGAGGGCGATCGCGCCGCCGTTGACGTTGACCTTCTCCAGGTCCTGCTCGAAGACCTGCGCCCAGCTCAGCACCACGGACGCGAAGGCCTCGTTGATCTCGACGAGGTCGATGTCCCTGAGCGACATGCCCGCCTTGCCGAGCACCGCCCGCGTCGCGTCGACCGGCCCGTCGAGGTGGTAGTGCGGGTCGGCGCCGACCAGCGCCTGCGCGACGACACGGGCGCGCGGCCGCAGCTTGAGCGCCCGCGCCATCCGCTTGGACGCCCACAGCAGGGCGCAGGCGCCGTCGGATATCTGCGAGGAGTTGCCCGCGGTGTGCACGGCGGTCGGCATCACCGGCTTCAGCCCCGCCAGTGCCTCCATGCTGGTGTCGCGCAGCCCCTCGTCCCGGTCGACCAGGCGCCACATGCCCTGCCCGGCCCGCTGCTCCTCCTCGGTGGTGGGCACCTGCACGGCGAACGTCTCCCGCTTGAACCTCTCCTCCGACCACGCGTTCGCGGCCCGCTCCTGGGAGATGAGCCCGAGCGAGTCCACATTCTCGCGGGTCAGTCCGCGGCGGCGCGCGATGCGTTCCGCCGCCTCGAACTGGTTCGGCAGGTCGACGTGCGCCTCCTCGGGGAAGGGCTTGCCCGGACCGTGCTTGGAGCCCGAGCCGAGCGGCACGCGGGACATCGCCTCGACCCCGCAGCTGATCCCGATGTCGATCACGCCCGCCGCGATCATGTTGGCCACCATGTGCGAGGCCTGCTGCGAGGAACCGCACTGGCAGTCGACCGTCGTCGCCGCGGTCTCGTAGGGCAGGCCCATGGTGAGCCAGGCGGTGCGCGCGGGGTTCATGGACTGCTCACCGGCGTGGGTCACCGTGCCGCCGACGATCTGCTCGACGCAGTCGGCGTGGATGCCGGTGCGGCCGAGGAGTTCGCGGTAGGTCTCGCCCAGGAGGTAGGCGGGATGCAGCGGGGCGAGCGCGCCGCCGCGCTTGCCGATGGGGGTGCGTACGGCTTCGACGATCACGGGTTCCGCGGCCATGGGTCGTCCTCTCCTAAGGGCCTGCCCGGCGGCCCGGCCCTGCTCACCCGCGCGGCGCGGGCGTCCCGGCCACCCGCCACGCTGAACTAGTACGCGTTCTAGTTCTGCGTGCAGTCTGCTGAGCGGAAGGTCCGCCCCGCAAGGGTCGTGCAGCGCCCGAAGTCGTGATCTGCCCTGATTCCGCCGGCAATTGGGAGCGCCCTGCCCCTTGCCTCTTGTAGAACCCGTTACTACCTTCACGGCAGTTCCCGGTTCCTGATGAACCGTCAGAAAATGGCCGGCACCGCAGTACGCGCCAGACCTGGAGTTGCCGATGTCCTGTCCAGCGCTGCCCGACGGATTCGACTTCACCGACCCCGACGTGCTGCACCACCGCGTCCCCCACCCCGAGTTCGCCGAACTGCGCCGGGTCGAACCGGTGCACTGGATCCCGCAGCGGCCCGGCATCGCGGGGTTCGACGACGACGGCTACTGGGCCGTCACCCGGCACGCGGACGTCAAGTACGTCTCCACGCACCCCGAGCTCTTCTCCTCCTGGGTGAACACCGCCATCATCCGCTTCAACGACCGTATCCAGCGCGAGCAGATCGAGGTGCAGCGGCTGATCCTGCTCAACATGGACCCGCCCGAGCACACCCGGGTCCGCCAGATCGTGCAGCGCGGCTTCACCCCGCGCGCGATCCGCGCCCTGGAGGACGCCCTGCGCACCCGCGCGGGACAGATCGTCGAGCGGGCGCTCGCGGACAAGGGCCCGGACGGCACCATCGACTTCGTCACCCAGGTCGCCAGCGAGCTGCCCCTCCAGGCGATCGCCGAACTGATCGGCATCCCGCAGGACGACCGGGCCAGGATCTTCGACTGGTCCAACAAGATGATCTCGTACGACGACCCGGAGTTCGCGATCAGCGAGGAGATCGGCGCCGAGTCGGCCACCGAACTCATCTCGTACGCGATGAACATGGCCGCCGACCGCAAGCAGTGCCCGGCGAAGGACATCGTCACCAGGCTCGTGGCGGCGGAGGACGAGGGCAACCTGGCCGCGGACGAGTTCGGCTTCTTCGTGCTGGTGCTGGCCGTCGCCGGCAACGAGACGACCCGCAACGCCATCACGCACGGCATGCACGCCTTCCTGACCCACCCCGACCAGTGGGAGCTCTACAAGAGGGAGCGGCCGGCCACCACCGCCGAGGAGATCGTGCGCTGGGCCACACCCGTCGTCTCCTTCCAGCGCACCGCGACCCAGGACGTCGAACTGGCCGGCAGCCGCATCAAGAAGGGCGACCGCGTCGGCATCTTCTACTCCTCGGCCAACAACGACCCGGACGTCTTCGACCGTCCCGAGGTCTTCGACATCACCCGCGACCCGAACCCGCACCTCGGCTTCGGCGGGGGCGGCCCGCACTACTGCCTCGGCAAGTCCCTGGCCACGCTGGAGATCGACCTGATGTTCCGCGCGGTCGCCGACGCGATGCCGGACCTGCGCGCGGCCGGTGATCCGCGCCGGCTGCGCTCCGCCTGGCTGAACGGTGTGAAGGAGCTGCGGGTCACCCCCGCCTGAGCGGCCTCCCCGGGGCCGGCCCGGGCCGACGGCCTCCCGGCGCCGCCGGCCCGACTCCGGGGAGGCGGGGACACCCCACGCCCCCGCCTCCCCGGGCAGCCACACACGGCCGGTGCGCCCGCGCTCGGTCCGCCTCCTTCACTGCGCCCGGCCGGTGCGCCCGCGCTCGGTCCGCCACCCCGTCACCGCACCCGGTCACCGCGCCCCGTCTCACCGCGCGCCGTCACCGCGCACCGGGCGGGTGTACACGACCGTCCGGGCGCCCCGCCTTCGCGGCCGTCCCCGGCCGGGCCCGCGTGGTCTCCCCGCCGGACAGGGCGGGGGCCCGCGGCCCGGACAGCAGATACGTCAGGCCGAACCCCGCGCCCACCACCACCGCGCCCCCGACCGCGTCCAGCACCCAGTGATTGCCGGTCGCCACGATCGCCGCCGCCGTGCCCAGCGGGTGCAGCAGCCCGAGGGCCTTCGTCCACCGCTTCGGGGCAAGCAGCGCGACCACGAGACCGCACCACAGCGACCACCCGAAGTGCAGGGAGGGCATCGCCGCGTACTGGTTGGTGAGCGCGGTCAGCGTGCCGTAGTCCGGCCGGGAGAAGTCCTGCACGCCGTGGACCGTGTCGATGATGCCGAACCCCGGCATCAGCCGCGGCGGCGCCAGCGGGTAGAGCCAGAAGCCGACGAGGGCGAGCACGGTGGTGAAGCCGAGTGCCGAGCGGGCCCAGCGGTAGTCGGCGGGACGGCGGGCGTAGAGCACGCCGAGGACGGTCAGCGGGACGAGGAAGTGGAACGACGTGTAGTAGAAGTCGAAGAACTCGCGCAGCCGGCCGGCTCGCACCACGGCGTGGTTGGCCCAGTGCTCGATGTCGACCCGCAGGAGGCGCTCCACCGCCAGGATCTGCTCGCCGTGCTGCTCGGCGACGGCCCGGCCGCCCGCGTTGGTGCCGCCGGTCGCGGCCAGCCTGACCTGCTGGTACGCGGCGTAGCCGACCCGGATCAGGAGCAGTTCGAGGAGCAGGTTCGGGCGGCTCAGCACCCGGCCGGGGAGAAGCGGCGGCGGGACCCGGCGGAACCGGGCGGGTACGGGCGGCGCGTACTCGGTGGGGACCGGGCTCCGGTAGTGGGGCGAGGCGGGGGACAGGAACGGGACGGCGCAGGCGGCGGCGAGTGCTGCCACCAGGACCAGGTTGTCGCGCAGGGGGTGGAGCAGCGTCACATCCGGCAGGACCGTCCGCGCGGGCAGCGTCGTCACCAGGACGATCGCCACCGGCCACAGGTACCGGTCCGAGGCCCTGCGGCCGACCCGGCCGACCACCGCGAGCAGCACCCACAGCAGCTGGTGCTGCCAGGTCGTGGGCGAGACCGCGACGGCGACGCAGCCGGTGATCGCCACGGCGAGCAGCAACTGCCCGTCGCGGGCGCAGCGCACCGCGCGACGGGTGCCGACGACGGCGACGGCCGCGCCGAGGACCAGGAAGAGACCGATCTCCAGGGGCCCTTGGAGGCCGAGGCGCAGCAGCGCGCCGTGCAGGGACTGGTTCGCGAGGCCGTCCGCGCGGCCGCCGAGTCCGACACCCGCCACATGGTGGACCCAGTAGGTGGACGAGTCGTGGGGCATCGCGGCCCCGGCGAGCACCGTGCAGGCGGTGAACGTGATCCCGGTGGAGACGGCCGCGCGTCCGCGTCCGGTGCACCACAGCAGGGGAACGAAGAGCAGCACGGCCGGCTGGAGGGCCGCCGCGACGCCGATGAGCACGCCGCTCGCCCCCTGCCCGCGTACGGCGAAGCAGCCGAGGAGGACGAGCAGGACCGGGAGGACGCTGGTCTGGCCGAGGTGGAGGGTGCTGCGCACCGGCAGCGACAGCACGAGCAGGCTGACGGCGACGGGGGCGGCCAGCAGCCGGGTCCGCCGGGTCACGGGCCGGGGCAGGGCGCGCGCCGCGACCAGCCCGAGCGCGACGACCAGCAGCAGCGTGCCGAAGGTCCAGCCCCAGCCCAGCGCCTGTTCAGCCGAACGAGTGAGGGGCTTGAGGACGAGTCCGGCGAACGGGGTGCCGGTGAAGCGGGTCGAGTCGTACAGGGAGTCCTTCGTGTGCAGGACGCCGTTCGGGCCGGCCCAGGTCTCCAGGTCCGTCAGGCGGTCACCCCTGGGGGGTGCGAGGACGACGGTGACCTGCCGCACGGCGAGCACGGCGGCGACCAGCCAGAGTCCGGCGCGGGCCGCTCCAAGCCGTGTCCGGGCGGTTCCGGCCGTCCCGGTGGCGACGGTCCGGGGGGTTTTGGCCGTCCCGGCGGCGAAGCCCTCGCCCGACGGTTCTCCGTGCTCCGCATTCGCCACTCCGCGCCTGCCTCCCGCCCCGCCGGATCCGGCGGTATGTCCCTCTCCGAACTCTATGAGGCTCTCGCCGCGTTCGTGGACAGACGCGGTCGATCCACCCGCTATCTGACTTATGCATGAGCATTGTCCGAATAGCGAGGGTGCGCGGAAGTCCGGTTCCACCGGGGTCCGCGACAAAGATCACAGAACGCCCTCCGGGCCGGCGCTCGCATGGGGGGCGTCCTGCCTGCTTATGCGGCATTCATGCGCGGTGTGCGGTCGCCCGGGTACGGCACGTAAGGGCAGGAACAGCCCCTATGGTCGCTTTTCGGCTCGCTTTCGCAGGAGCCGCGTCCCCGTCCCCGTCGAAAGGCAGGCGAGCGGAATCTTGCCCACCGTCTCCCCCCTCGCTCCCGTCGCATCCGCCGCACCACCGGGCCCCGGCCGCCCCGACGTCACCGTCACCGACCCGGCTCTGGTCAGGCGCGCCGTGAAGGCCGCCGCGCTGGGCAACGCGATGGAGTGGTTCGACTTCGGTGTCTACAGCTACATCGCGGTGACGCTGGGCAAGGTGTTCTTCCCGTCAGGCAACCCCACCGCGCAGCTGCTCTCGACCTTCGGCGCGTTCGCCGCGGCCTTCCTCGTCCGGCCCCTCGGCGGCATGGTCTTCGGGCCGCTCGGCGACCGCGTCGGCCGCCAGAAGGTCCTCGCCCTCACCATGATCATGATGGCGGCGGGCACCTTCGCGATCGGCCTCATCCCGTCGTACGCCACCATCGGCGTCGGCGCGCCCCTGCTGCTGCTCGCGGCCCGGCTGGTGCAGGGCTTCTCGACCGGTGGCGAGTACGCGGGCGCCTCGACCTTCATCGCCGAGTACGCGCCCGACCGCAGGCGCGGGTTCTTCGGCAGCTGGCTGGAGTTCGGCACGCTCGCCGGCTACATCGGGGGCGCCGGTCTGGTCACCCTGATGACCGCGCTGCTGTCCGACGGCGACCTGGTGGCCTGGGGCTGGCGCATCCCGTTCCTGATCGCGGGCCCGATGGGCATCATCGGCCTGTACCTGCGGATGCGGCTCGAGGAGACTCCGGCGTTCGCGGCGGAGCTGGAGAAGGCCGCGCAGAAGGAGCACGACCGCCCGAAGGTGCCGCTGCGCGAGATGGTCGCGGGCCAGTGGCGGGCGATGCTGCTCTGCGTGGGCCTGGTGCTGGTCTTCAACGTCACCGACTACATGCTGCTGTCGTACATGCCGAGCTATCTGACCAGCGAGCTGAAGTACGACGAGACGCACGGTCTGCTGGTCGTGCTCGGCGTGATGGCGCTGATGATGGTGGTGCAGCCCTTCGCGGGCGCCCTGACCGACCGGGTGGGGCGCCGTCCGGTGATCGCCGCCGGCTGCCTGGGCTTCCTCGCGCTGTCCGTCCCGGCCGTCCTGCTGATCCGCCAGGGCAGCCTGCTCGCGGTGGCTCTCGGCATGGGCGCCCTCGGCCTGCTCCTGGTCTGCTTCACCTCCGCGATGCCCTCGGCGCTGCCCGCCCTCTTCCCGACCCGGGTGCGCTACGGCTCGCTGTCCATCGGCTTCAACGTCTCCGTCTCGCTCTTCGGCGGGACGACCCCGCTGGTGGTCACGGCCCTGATCGGGGCGACCGGCAACATGATGATGCCCGCGTACTACATGATGGCCGCGGCCGTGATCGGCGGCGTGGCGGTGTGGTTCATGACCGAGTCGGCGGGCCGCCCCCTGCCCGGTTCCGCCCCGTCCGTGGAGCCCGCCGACCGAAAACCCGCTGACAATCACCACACGCGCGACTAGATTCGCCCGGGCACTAGTTAGCTCATCTAACTAGGCATACGAAAGGCGTGGTGCATGAGCGAGGCCCAGTCCTGGGACACGGTCGACGACTACTTCACCCAGCTTCTCTCCCCGCCCGACGAGGCCCTGACGGCGGCGCTCGCCGACAGCGAGGCCGCCGGACTGCCACCCATCAACGTCGCACCCAACCAGGGCAAGCTGCTCCAGCTCCTCGCCCAAATCCTGGGCGCCCGCCGGATCCTGGAGATCGGCACCCTCGGCGGCTACAGCACGATCTGGCTGGGCCGCGCACTTCCCGCCGACGGCCGACTGGTCACCCTGGAGTACGACGCCGGGCACGCCGAGGTCGCCCGCGGCAACCTCGCGCGCGCCGGCCTCGACAAGCTGTGCGAGGTCCGGGTGGGCCCCGCCCTCGAGTCGCTGCCCGCGCTCGCCGCCGAGCGCCCCGAGCCGTTCGACCTCGTCTTCATCGACGCGGACAAGGTCAACAACCCGCACTACGTCGAGTGGGCGGTGGAACTCACCCGCCCCGGCGGCCTGATCGTCCTCGACAACGTGGTGCGCGGCGGCCGGGTCACCGACGCGGGCAGCGACGACCCGAGCATCCGGGGCACCCGGGCCGCCCTCGAACTGATCGCCGGACACCCGAAGTTGAGCGGCACGGCGGTCCAGACCGTCGGCAGCAAGGGGTACGACGGCTTCGCGCTGGCCCGGGTGCTGGACTGACCGGTCGTCAGGCCTCGTGGTAGAAGCCGACGTTCACGCTGCGCGGGCCGGTGCGGTCCTGGATGACCAGCTCCCCCGAGCCGCCCCCGGGCAGTCTCGCCGTCCCGCCGTACGGCAGGGGCTGCGGCGGCAGACCCGCCAGCGCCAGGCGCACCTCGGACGAGGGGTCCGGGTGCGAGCCGCGCAGCCAGGTCACCTGCCAGGTGCCGTCCGGCCCGCACAGGAACTCCAGGTGGACCCGCGAGACGAACAGCCAGTCGTCGGGGGTGGCGAGCCGGCAGACGGCCTTGTCCCGGCCCACCCGCAGCACGGCGCCCGGCTCGCTGGGCGCCTCGGCCATCAGCATGCCGGCCGTCGCCCCGGCGTCCGCCCCGGAGACCGAGGCCATGGTGAGTTCGAGCACGTGCGCTCCTTGGAGGCTCAGCTGTCCGGTCCCTGCGCGGGCGTCGTCGACCACCGCCGACGCATGATAATTCGCCACGGGACCGGCCGGGTGGCATCCGGCACAATGGACTCATGACCGAGCGAAAGCCACCTGGTGTCAGCTTCGAGTCCTGGGTCGACAAGCAGATCCGCGAGGCGGAGGCCCGCGGGGAGTTCACCGAACTCGCGGGCGCGGGCCGCCCGCTGCCGGCGGTCACCGACGCCCCGTACGACGAACTGTGGTGGATCAAGCGGAAGATGGCCCGCGAGGGACTCTCGGTCCTGCCGCCGACGCTGGCTCTGCGCAAGGAGGCCGAGGACGCGCTCGCGGCGGCAGCGGCGGCCCCCTCGGAGGGGGCCGTCCGCCGGATCGTCGAGGCCCTCAACGCCAAGATCCGCGAGGTCATGTTCAAACCGCCGCCGGGACCCCCGCTCGGGCTCAAGCCGTACGACGTCGAGGAGATCGTCCGCGACTGGCGCGAGCGCCGGGAGAGCTGACCGGCGCACGTCGAGAGGCCGCGCCCCCGGGACATGGTCCGGGACGCGGCCTCTCGTGCGCCGTACGGGCGGCGCTGGCGCCAGCCGTACGGGTCGTGCGCCTCACGGGTCGTGCGTGTGCTCAGGTGTGCAGCAGCCGCTCCGCCATCTCGCGGTAGTCCCGCAGGGACAGCCGGAGCTGCTCGGTGTCGGTGGCCGTGCCCTTGCCCTCACCTGCGGACTGCCAGGCGGAACGGAGGGTGCGCCGACGCTCGGTGATCGCGTCGGTGAACCGCGCGGCGATCTCCTCCAGCACGTGCTCGGCCTCCTCCACGGACGTCCGTGGCTCGTCCACGAACCCGCCGACGGCGTGCTGGAGCCGCCGGGCGAGCTTGTCGGACTCCTCGTGCGCCAGCAGCGGGGCCCCGCTGCCCCGGCCCTCACCGGAAGCACCTTCGCGTGAGGTCACGCCGGCGCCCTCGCGGGCGGCGAGGCCCTCGCCCGCCGTGCGGCCTACGCCCTCCGTCGTGCCGACCCCTTCGCGCGGCGACCTGGTGCGGCCCTCGGCCGCCGTGCCGGCGCTCCGGCCGGTCCCCGTGGGGGTACCCGCGCCGTCCCGCCAGGCGGTCGCCGCGCCGTCGCGGTCCGCCTCCGTGCCGAGCCCCTCGCCGCGGGGCACCGCGCCGGCGCCACGCGCACCCGTCCCCGGGTGGGTCCCGCGGGTGCCCGTCGTCCCGTCGGCCTCGCGCGCCGCGGCCGTCTCCCGCGCCTCGGCGGTCTCCCGGCTCGTGGTGAGGTCACCGGTCACGCCCTGGTGGTCCGCTCGTCCGTCACGGCCGGGCGTCCCGGCCGCGGTGACATCGGCGCCCGGGCCCTCGGACCCTCGTGCCGTCCCCCGGCGCTCCGCGCCCTCGCCTCGTGTCACGTCTGCCATCTCGGTCAACTTCCCTTCGGGTGGCGCCGGTTGAGGGTCCACGGCGCGTGTGTGCGGTTGCCGGAACGATCCGTCTCCGAGTCGTCGGCGGCCGTCCTCGCACCGTTCGTGCCGTTGTCCGCGCGGTGCCGGACGTCGTCCTTGCGGCCGGGTGTCACCAGCTCCTCGAACAGGGCGCGGGCGTCGAGCATGGCCTCGCGCATCTCCTCGGTGGAGGTGCCGTTCCCGGCGGCGCCGTCGGCACTGCCGTGCGCCGCGCTGTGCACCCGCCGGTATCCGTGGACGTGGTGCGCGTGGTGCACGGAGAGGGCCTCGAGCTGCTCCTCGTAACGGCCGTGCTCGGGGAAGCCCCGCGCCCCGGCCAGTTCGCTGAGCAGCCGGTCCGCCTCGGCCACCGCTTCCCGCGGCGAGTCGACGAAGCGTTCCTGAGCGACGGCCCAGCGGGCCTCGTACTGCTCACGGGCCGCGGGCTCCAGGGGCCGCTCGCGCAGCGAACCGTGCCGCTTCACCCGCTCGGTGAGGTCTCGTTCGGCGGCCCGTTCGTCGCCGTCGTGCCGGGCGACGGCACGGTCGTACTCGGGGCCGAAGCGCCGCTGGAGGCTGCGCCCGCCCTGCGGCCTGCGGGCGAGCAGCTTCAGGACGACCGCGACAAGCGCCACGGCCGCCACAATCACGATCAATGTGATGATCACGCCTGTGGACATGGGTGCCTTCCGGAGTTTTCGACCCAACGGGCCGGTTCTGTGTTCGGGTTGCCCCGAAGCCGCTCCGCAAACGGTGCGCGCCCCGGCGTCGGCCCCAGGGCCCCTCCGCACAACCCCTCCGTCCCGACGCACGCCTCCGTCCCGGGCGCACGCCTCCGTCCCGGGCGCACGCCTCCGTCCCGACGCGCCGCTCGCTACCCGGCGCGTTCCGGTGCAGCCCGCACGGCCCGCCGTGCCCGCCGCACGGGGAAAACCGCTTGCGGACGGAGGACGGCACATCGCGACAATGACGGCCATGACCCGTACGCCCTCCCCGTGGACCGTCGCACCTGAACCCTTCGACTCGCCGGACGCCGCCGCGCTGTGGCGGGCTTACTACACGGAGGTCAGCGACCGCTGGTACCTGCTCCACGAGGGGCACCGCACCGACCCCGCCGAACTGGAACGGGAGATCGCCGCGGACGGCGGGGACTGTTTCGCGCCGCCCCGTGGAGTGCTGCTGCTGGCGCGGTACGCGGGCGAGCCGGCCGGCAGCGCGGGCGTGCGGCTGACGGGCGCGACGACGGCCGAGCTCAAGCGGGTCTTCCTCCGCGAGGAGGTGCGCGGCCGGGGCGGCGGCGCACTCCTGGTGCGCGCCGCCGAGGACGCGGCCCGCGCCCTCGGTGCCAAGCGGATCGTGCTCGACACCCGCGGCGACCTGGTCGAGGCCCGGACGCTGTACGCGCGCCTCGGGTACGAGGAGACGGAGCCGCACAACGACGAGGAGTACGCGGAGCACTGGTTCACGAAGGACCTGACCGGCTGACCCGTTCCACGAGGCCCGCGGACGCGCGGGCGCGGAGAGGCTCAGGCCACCCGGCGGTACGGGCGTCCCGGCGTCCCGTGCGGGCGCTCCGCGTCGGAGCCGCACATCTCGGCGGCCAGTTCCTCCACCAGCCGGATCAGGTCGGTGGGACGGTCGGGGCCCCACCAGTCGCCGAGCAGCTCGGCCAGGGACTCCTCGCGGGCCCGGGCCAGCTTGCCGGCCGCGGCACGTCCCTCGTCCGTAAGCACCAGCTCGACACCCTCACGGCGGGCCAGCCCGCGCTCCTCGATCTGGCGGGCCGCGGCGATCACGACGTCCAGCGGTACGGCGCTGTGCTCGGCCAGCACCGCCGGTTCCTCCCGGCCGTGCTTGCGGATGCGCAGCAGCAGCCAGCCGGCGGCCGGGAGCAGACCGACGCCCGCCCGCTCGGTGATCCGCACGTAGATCTCGCGCCGCCCCTCGCGGGTGCCGAGGACCGAGAGGGCCCGGCACACCTCGTCGTACGAGGACCGTTCGACCGGATTGCTGGCCAGCGTCTGTGTGGCGTCCGGTGCCGTGACGGAACCCCGCAGCCGGTCCTCGCGCAGGAACCAGGCGAGCACGAACCCGACCAGCGCGACCGGGGCGGCGTACAGGAAGACGTCGGTGATCGCCGAGGCGTAGGCGTGCAGGACGGGTGTCCGCAGCGTGGCCGGGAGCTCGGCGATGCCCTTCGGGTCGGCCTTGAGGGAGTCGACCCCGAGTCCCGGGGGGAGCTGCTGCCCGCTGAGCGCGGTGGTCAGCTTGTCGCCCAGCCGGCTCGCGAAGACCGTGCCGAAGATGGCCACGCCGAACGAGGCGCCGATGGAGCGGAAGAAGGTGGCGCCGGAGGTGGCGACGCCCAGGTCCTCGTACGGGACCGCGTTCTGCACGATCAGGACCAGGACCTGCATGACCAGGCCGAGGCCGAGGCCGAAGACGAAGAAGTAGGCGCTCATCTCGGCCGTGCCGCTGTTCTCGTCGAGCTGGTGGAGCAGGAGCAGTCCCAGGGTGGTGATGCCCGTGCCCGCGACGGGGAACACCTTCCAGCGGCCGGTGCGGCTGACGATCTGGCCGGAGACGGTGGAGGAGAGCAGCAGGCCGAACACCATGGGCAGCATGTGCACGCCGGACAGGGTCGGGGAGACGCCCTGGACGACCTGGAGGAACGTCGGCAGATAGGTCATCGCCCCGAACATGGCGAAGCCGACGACGAAGCTGATGACGGCGGAGAGCGTGAAGGTCCGTACGCGGAACAGCTTCAGTGGCAGGACCGGTTCCGCCGCCCTGTGCTCCACGGCCACGAAGGCGACCGCCAGGACCACGGCGAGCACCGCGGTCCCGACGAGCCGCGGCGAGGTCCAGCCCCAGGTGGTGCCGCCGAGCGAGGCCACCAGGATCAGGCACGTCGCCACGGCGGCGATGAGCAGGGTGCCCAGGTAGTCGATGACGTGGCGGGCGGCCCGGCGCGGGATGTGCAGGGCCGTGGCGATGACGGCGAGCGCGACCACGCCGACGGGCAGGTTGATGTAGAAGACCCAGCGCCAGCTCAGGTGCTCGGTGAAGAAGCCCCCGAGCAGCGGCCCGAGGACACTGGTCGCGCCGAAGACGGCACCGAACAGCCCCTGGTACTTGCCTCGTTCGCGCGGCGAGACGATGTCGCCGACGATCGCCATGGACAGCACCATCAGCCCGCCGCCGCCAAGGCCCTGGAGCGCCCGGAAGCCGATGAGCTGCGGCATGTTCTGCGCCATGCCGCACAGCGCGGACCCGATCAGGAAGATCACGATCGCCGTCTGGAACAACTTCTTGCGGCCGTACTGGTCGCCGAGCTTGCCCCACAGGGGTGTCGCCGCCGTCGAGGCGAGCAGATACGCGGTGACGACCCAGGACAGGTGTTCCAGCCCGCCGAGCTCGCTGACGATGGTCGGCAGCGCGGTCGACACGATGGTCTGGTCGAGGGCGGCCAGCAGCATGCCGAGCAGCAGCGCGCCGATCGACACGAGAACGCTGCCGTGCACATGGTCCTCGCCGGACACGCTCCCGTCCGCCACCGCCGCGTCGGTGCCCTGCGCGTCGCCGGTCATACGGATCTCCCTGGGCCCAGGCGTCTCGGTCATCTCCCATCGTGGTCGGTGTGACCGGTTATGGCCTGTTGAGTCCTCGCCCGGGCCGGGTATCCCGGGGTGCCGGGGGGACCCGTGAAGGCGGCCTGGATAGTCTCTGGAGGTCGTGAGGGGGAGGGACCACACGTGAGCGGATCCGAGGGACACGTCTGCCCGGAGTGCGGCACGCGCCGGGAGCCGGACGGGACTCCGTCCTGCGGCTGCACCCGGCGGGCGTCGGACGCGGCGCGTGACGCCCGTACGGCCGAGGCCGCGGCGGCGGAGGACTTCGACCCGCTGCGCATCCGTCCCTACGTGGAGCTCGGCACGGCCTCCCCCGGCGCCGGTGAGGACCCCGGCACCGAGCGCACGGGCCCCGCCGGGCCGAAGCCGCCGGACGCGTGGACGCGGGAGCCCGCCACGCGCGCCGTGCCCCTGCCGCCGGAGGGGCCGGCCGAGCGCACGATGCCGCTCACGGCGGCGACGCCCGTACCCGCTGCTGCTCCTGCTCCTGAGGACGTCCGGCTCTTCCAGGAAGCGGACCCCGGGCCCGGCACCCCGCCGCCCGGTGCTCCTCCGCCGGGCGACGAGCCGCCCCGGCGCCGCCGCCGCTCGGTGCTCCTGATGGCGGCCGGCGCGGCGGTGGCCGTCGTGGCCGTCGCCGGGCTGGCGAGCGGAGTCCTGTCCTACGACACACCCGAACGGGACGGCGCGCTGCCGGACGCGGTACGGGCGAGTGTGCCGCAGGAGCGGTCGGCCCCGGCCGCCGCGTCCCCGAGCCGGAGCAGGTCGTCCGCGCCCGCCTCCCAGGACCCCACGGCGTCGGAGAGCGCCGGCCCCTCGCCCTCGAAGTCGTCGAGCCCGTCGGCGACGCCGTCCCCGTCGAAGAGCCCGAAGGGGACACCGACGACCGCCCGCGCCACGGGTTCGGTACGGCCCCCGTCCGAGGCTCCGGACGAACACCGCGCCACCGTACTGCGCCGTGGCGACCAGGGCTCCGAGGTCACCGAACTCCAGTTGCGGCTGCGGCAGTTGGCCATCTACAACGGAGGCATCGACGGCACCTTCAGCCGTCAGGTCGAGGACGCCGTGCGCCACTACCAGTGGACCCGCGGGATCAGCTCCGACGAACTGGGCGTCTACGGCACGGCCACCCGCGCCCGCCTGGAGTCGGAAACCCCCCAGCCCTGACCGGCCGCGGGTTCTCCCCCGGCCCCCGTCCGCACGGGCCCGACAGACGACCGCCCGCACCGGGGGCCGGACGCCACGGCACACCGCGGGCGGGGCGAGCCGCACAGGACGACGGTGAGCGCCCGCCACACACGTCTGCACCGGCCACGGACGTCGGTCGCCGCACGGCGACCGGCGACCGGCGACCGATGATCGGCGCCCCGGCCTCACTCGAGCGGCGGTCCCGGCAACCCTCAGCCGATGTGCAGCCGGATCGACCCGTCCGCACCCGCCTCGACCCGCACCTGCGTGAGATCGTCGACCAGGGCATCGGGGCCGTGGACCGCGGCGCGGGGGCCGACCCCGACGACCCGCATCCCGGCGGCCCTGCCGGCGGCGATCCCCGCGCCGGAGTCCTCGAAGACGACGCAGTCCTCGGGCGCGACGCCCAGTTCGGCGGCGCCCTTGAGGAAGCCCTCGGGATCCGGCTTGCTCGCGCCGACCGATTCGGCGGTGATGCGCAGGCGGGGCAGCCCAAGCCCGGCGGCGGCCATCCGCGCGGTGGACAGGCCGACGTCGGCCGAGGTCACGAGCGCGTGCGGAAGCCCGGCGAGGGAGGCGAGGAACACCGCGGCTCCGGGCACCTCGACGACACCGTCCATGTCGGCGGTCTCCTCGGCGAGCATGCGGGCGTTGTCCGCGTGGTTCTGCTCCATGGGCCGGTGCGGCAGCAGGACCGCCATGGAGGCGTAGCCCTGGCGGCCGTGGACGACCTTCATGACCTCGTCCCCGTCGAGCCCGTGCCGGTCGGCCCAGCGCCGCCAGCAGCGCTCGACCACGGTGTCGGAGTTGACGAGCGTTCCGTCCATGTCGAGCAGGAGGGCGCGGGCGGTCAGAACGGTGGTGGCCGTCATCGGCATGCTCCAAGACGCGTGAGAGGGAGCCGCGCGGGGCCCCCGGGGACAAGGCGGCCCCGCCCGCCGGTCAGGGAGAACGGGCGGGAGCCACTTTGTTTCTTCACGATACAAAACAATGGACCTCTGGCGCCACCACGCCTGACCAGGGGCTTCGCCGGGCACCTGCGCGAGAGCCCGGGCCGGGACGCCGAAGGGAGGTGATTCCCCCGCGGTGACGGGCTCATCCGGTCACCGCCTCGTACAGGCTCCACAGGCCGAGGGCCAGCATCAGCAGCGCCGCGACCTTCGTGATGAGCGCGAGCGGCACCCGCTTCATCAGGGCCTTGCCGCCGACGATGCCGAGGCCGGCGACCGCCCACAGGGCGAGGACCGCGCCGAGACCGACGGAGAGCGGATCGTCGTACCGGGCGGCGAGGTTGGCCGTCATGATCTGGGTGAGGTCACCGAACTCGGCGACCAGGATGAGCATGAACCCCGCGCCCGCGACCTTCCAGAAGCTCTGGTTCGCGGGGTCGCGGACCTCCTCCTCGTCCTCGCCCTTCTTCATCAGCAGCACCGCGGCGCCGGCGAGGAAGAGCACACCCGTGAGCGCGTGCACGATCTGCTGCGGCAGCAGGGTCAGCACGCTGCCCGCCGCGACGGCGAGCGCCACGTGGACGGCGAAGGCGGCGGCGACGCCGGCGAAGACGTACGAGGCGCGGTAGCGCGTGCCGAGCACGAGTCCGGCGAGCGCGGTCTTGTCCGGCAGCTCGGCAAGGAAGACGACGCCGAAGACGAGCGCCGTCACGCTGAAGCTGATCAATGTTCCTCAATCGGTCGGGGCCGCCCCGCCGAGAGTGCTGTGCTGCGCTTGGACACCTCGGCACGGCAGCACACACGGGCACCCGCACGGGGACGCGCGGGCGGTGCACTGCTTGCCGAAGGTCTCGCTGGCCGGCCCCGCGCACGAGGTCTGCCTCCGGGCGCCGGCTCAGACGAGCTGAGCAGTATGTCGACGGTCCGGCGAAGAGCTACTCCCCTTCTGCGCCGTCCATCCTACGCGACGCCCGCGGACGCCCCCAGGGTCTTTGGTCCCGTCACGACCCTTGCTTTGTCATGTACGCGTCATTAACTTCTCACCCGACGCACATCTCCCGGAAACAAGCCGCCGCAAGCATGTGCTCGCTCGCCCCAACGGTCCTGCTCTGCAAGGGAGTTCGCATGCCAAAGGTCTACGCGCGTCGACGGCTGAGCATACTCGCAGCCGTCACCGGTCTGATAGCCATGGCCGGGATTTTCAACAGCCCGACGGCCTCCGCCGCTCTGCCCACCCCGGTCAGCGCCGCCACCGCCCGCAGCTACCTCGCCTCGCTCACCGTGGCGACCGAGGACCGCACCGGATACAACCGCGACCTCTTCCCGCACTGGATCACCGTCAGCGGGGCGTGCAACACCCGTGAGACGGTCCTGAAGCGCGACGGCACGAACGTCGTCACCGACTCCGCCTGCGCCGCCACCAGCGGCAGCTGGTACTCGGTCTACGACGGCGCGACCTGGACCGCCGCCTCCGACCTGGACATCGACCACCTGGTGCCGCTGGCCGAGGCATGGGACTCCGGCGCCGACAGCTGGACCACCGCGCAGCGCCAGGCCTTCGCCAACGACCTGACGCGCCCCCAGCTCATCGCCGTCACCGACAACGTCAACCAGGCCAAGGGCGACCAGGACCCCGCCACCTGGATGCCCTCACGGACCACCTACGCCTGCACCTACGTGCGCGCCTGGGTCCAGGTGAAGTACTACTACGACCTCTCGGTCGACAGCGCGGAGAAAAACAAGCTGTCCTCGGTGCTCAGCGGCTGCTGAGGGCCCGACACTTCCCGGGAACCCTGTCGCCGGTCTCCGTCGTTCCGTACCGTACGGGACGACGGAGGAAGGTGATCGCCGTGTCGGAGCTGCTCCTGGGCCCCCTGCTCAGGTTTGTCGACGACTCGTCCGCGACCGTATGGGTCGAGACGAGTGGTCCGTGTACCGCGAGGGTGCGGTGCGCCAAGGGTGCCGAGGGCGAGGCCCGCACGTTCCAAGTCGCCGGCCACCACTACGCGCTGGTGGTCCTCACCGCCCTCGAGCCGGGCACCGAATCGACGTACGAACTGCTGCTGGACGACACACCCGTCTGGCCGCCGCCCGACTCGCGCTTCCCGCCCCCGGCCATCCGCACCCTGGACCGGGACAGCGGGGACAGCGTGCGGGTCACCTTCGGCTCCTGCCGCTGGGCGGCGCCGCCCGGGGACGAGAAGGACCCCGTGGGCCCCGACGCCCTGGACACGCTCGCCGCGCGCCTGTCCTCCTCCCCGGAGGCGGAGCGCCCCGACGTGCTCCTCCTGCTCGGCGACCAGGTGTACGCGGACGAGACCTCCGAGTCCACCCGCCGCTGGATCGCCTCCCGCCGCGACCTGGACCAGCCCCCGGGCGAGCAGGTCGCGGACTACGAGGAGTACACCCGGCTGTACCACGAATCGTGGCGGGACTCCGAGATCCGCTGGCTGCTGTCCACGGTCCCCACCTGCATGATCTTCGACGACCACGACGTCATCGACGACTGGAACACGAGCGCGTCCTGGCTCGCCGACATCCGTGCCACGTCGTGGTGGCGCGAGCGCATCCTGGGCGGCCTGATGTCGTACTGGGTCCACCAGCACCTCGGCAACCTGTCCCCGGCCGAGCTGGCGGCCGACCCGCTCTACGCCGCCGTCCGCGCGACCTCCGACGGCACGGACGTCCTGCGGGAGCACGCCGCCCGGTCCGACGCCGAGCCGGCCTCGGTCCGCTGGAGCTACCGCCGCGACTTCGGCCGCGTCCGCGTGGTGATGCTGGACTCGCGGGCGGCCCGCGTCCTGGACGAGGTCAACCGCTCGATGCTGGACGAGGGCGAGGAGCGCTGGCTGCGGGAGCAGGTGCTGGACCGCCGCGACGCCTACGACCACCTCCTCATCGGCACCTCGCTGCCCTGGCTGCTCCCCCACCTCATCCACGACGCCGAGACGTGGAACGCCGGCGTGTGCCGGGGCGAGCGCGGGGCCCGCTGGGCGCGCATCGGGGAACAGGTGCGCAGGAAGGCCGATCTGGAGCACTGGGCGGCGTTCCCCGAGTCCTTCGAGGCGCTGCGCCGGCTGATCGCCGAGGCGGGAAGCGGCGAACAGGCCCCGGCCACGGTGCTCGTGCTCTCCGGTGACGTGCACCACGCCTATGTCGCCGAGCCCCTGTGGCCCGCCGACGCCACCCCGGACGCCCGGGTCCTCCAGCTGACCTGCTCCCCCGTCCACAACTCCATCCCCACGTCCATGCGGCTCGGTTTCCGCTTCGGCTGGAGCCGGACGGGACGCGCGATAGGGCGCCTGCTCTCCCGGCACGGACGTCTCGGCCGGCCCGCGGTGGACTGGCGCAGGATGGGCGGACCCTGGTTCGGCAACCAGCTCATGACCCTGACCCTGCACGGACGCGAAGCCCGGCTGCGCCTCGAACAGGCCCGCGCGGTCGAGGGCGCCGACGCCCGGCTGACGACGGTGGAGGAGTCCCGCCTCACCCCGCAATGAGCCCATTGCGCCCGGTTGCCCGGTGCGTTGTCCCGGATGCTCGTGAGGCATCCCACACCCGGCGCCGATCATCCGCTCCGGGCTCGGCTCCCACCCCGTACGACGGCATGATGAGGCAGACCGTCCGCTTCCGGCGGACGGTCTGCTGCCCTTGCGCCTCATACGCCCGGGAGTCACCCCCTTGTCTGCAGCACCCGCGGAAGCCGCGTACGCCTCCGTCGCCCTGATCGGCGCGGGTCCCCGCGGCACCAGCGTCCTGGAGCGTCTGTGCGCCTCCGCACCCGAACTGCTCCCACCTGGCGCGTGCCTGACCGTCCATGTCGTCGACCCGTCGCCGCCGGGTCCCGGCCGGGTCTGGCGGACCACGCAGCCGCCGGAGCTGCTGATGAACACCGTCGCCTCGCAGGTGACCCTCTTCACCGACGACAGCGTCGAGTGCGCCGGCCCGGTACGCCCCGGCCCCAGCCTGTACGCCTGGGCCGCCGACTCCGACGCCGAGGCGGGGCCCGGCCCCGACGACTACCCGACGCGGGCCCAGTACGGCCGCTATCTCGCGTGGGTCTTCGCCGAGACGGTCCGCGCCGCGCCGCCCTGCGTGCGCGTCGAGACGCACAGCGCCCGCGCCGTCCGCCTCGACGACGGCCCCGGCGGCCGGCAGACGGTCACTCTCTCCACCGGCAGGACCCTGCGGGACCTGTCCGCGGTGGTCCTCGCCCAGGGCCATCTGCCGGTGCTAGCGGACCCCGGGCACCGGCACCTGAGCGCGTACGCCGGCCGGCACGGGCTGCGCCACGTCCCGCCCGCCAACCCCGCCGACGTCGACCTCGCCCCGATCGCCCCCGGCGAACCGGTGCTGCTGCGCGGGCTCGGCCTCAACTTCTTCGACCACATGGCCCTGTTGACGACCGGCCGCGGCGGCCGGTTCGTCCGCACGGACGGGGGCCTGCGTTACCAATCCTCGGGCAACGAGCCCCGCCTGTACGCCGGTTCCCGCCGGGGGATCCCCCACCAGGCCCGCGGCGACAACGCGAAGGGACCGTACGGCCGCCACACCCCGCTGGTCCTCACCCAGGAGGTGATCTCCCGCTTCCGCAAGCGCGCGGACTCCGGGGAGGCGCCGGACTTCCTCACCGAGATATGGCCGCTGGTCGCCAAGGAGGTCGAAACGGTCTACTACGAGGGGCTGTTGCGGCGCCGGGGAACACCCGCACGGGCCGCCTTCCGGGACCGCTTCCTGGCCGGCGCGCACCGCGGCCCCCAGGAGGCGGCGCTGCTCGACGAGTTCGGCGTCCCGCACGCCGACCGCTGGTCCTGGGACCGGCTCTCCCGCCCGTACGGCCCGCGGTCCTTCACGGGACCGGACTCCTGGCGCGGCTGGCTGCTCTCGCATCTGCGCGCGGACGCCGGACAGGCCGCCCTCGGCAATGTCGACGGCCCGCTGAAGGCCGCCCTCGACGTACTGCGCGACCTGCGCAACGAACTGCGGCTGATCGTGGACCACGGCGGCCTGTCGGGCACCTCGCGCCGGGACCATCTGGACCGCTGGTACACCCCGCTCAACGCCTTCCTCTCCATCGGCCCGCCCCGGCGGCGCATCGAGGAGATGGCCGCGCTGATCGAGGCGGGCGTGCTGGACGTGGTCGGCCCGCGGACGGAGGTGCGGACCGAGGGCGGCAGGTGGGTCGCCCACTCCCCCGAGGTGCCGGGCTCGGCCGTCCACGCCACCACGCTCGTCGAGGCGCGGCTACCGGAACCGGATGTGCGGCGGACCGCGGACGAACTCCTCGCCGGGCTGCTGAAGTCGGGCCGCTGCCGCCCGCACACCGTCGACGGCTACGAAACCGGCGGGCTGGACGTGACCCCGCGCCCGTACCGGCTGATGGATCGTCAGGGGCAGCCGCACGCACGCCGGTTCGCCTTCGGTGTGCCGACGGAAGGTGTGCACTGGGTGACGGCGGCCGGGGCCAGGCCAGGGGTGGATTCGGTCACGCTGTCGGACGCCGACGCGGTGGCGAGGGCGGCGCTACATGCGACGGCCCCCGAAACGGAACCGGAAACGGAGCCTAAACCGAGGCCGAATGTTGAACTTGCAAGTATAGATTAGGTACGCCTAACCTTTGCTCACTCGGTTCCGTCCCCGAGACCGGTCCGTCCGCGGACCGGCCCCGACCGAAGGAGTCCCCCCACATGACCGGACGCCTCAACAGCGCCCAGCCCTATGCCATCGGCCTGTTCCGCATCGTCGTCGGCCTGCTCTTCGCCTGCCACGGCGCCGCCTCGCTCTTCGGCGTCCTCGGCGGCGCCGTGGGCGGCGGTTCCGTCCCCGCCGGCACCTGGCCTGGCTGGTACGCGGCCGTGATCCAGCTCGTCGGCGGCACCCTGGTACTGCTCGGCCTCGGCACCCGTGCCGCCGCCTTCGTCTCGTCGGGTTCGATGGCGTACGCGTACTTCGACGTGCACCAGTCGGCGGCCCTGTGGCCCATCCAGAACGGCGGCGAACTCTCCGCACTGTTCTGCTGGTCCCTGTTCCTGCTGGTCTTCACCGGCTCGGGCGCTCTCGGCCTCGACCGGCTCCTCGCGGGCCGCACCTCCCCGGCGGCCGACAAGGACACCGCGGGCCAGGCACCCGTCACGGCCTGACCCGTCGCACGCCGGCGCCCGCCCCCACCCCGGGCGGACGCCGGCGTCACCCGGCCCGCGGCAAGGGTGCATTGGCCACGGGCGTCGGCTTGGCAGCGGGTGCCGCCGCCGAGAGCGCGTGCGGCGCGGTCGCCGTCGCCGTCAGCGCGCCCACTGCGGGCCTGGGAGGGCCGGCTGTCGGCGCCACCTGCTTCGGCATCGGATACGGCGCGGGCGAACTGGGGGAGAAGGCCGCAACCAGCGCCCTGAATCAGACACCGCCAAGCAACAACCAGCAGACAGGAGCACTACATGTCGCACGCTCAGCTCCTGGCCAAGGGCGCCGGGGAGGGCACTCCCTCCTTCTGGATCATCGCTGTCGTCCTGGTCGTCATCGTCGGAGTGGCGCTCTTGATCAGCAAGGCCCGCAAGAGGTAGTTCGGTCCACGGAACACGGAGAAGGTGTGGCGGGGGGGGGGGGGGGGGGGGGGGGGGGGGGGGGGGGGGGGGGGCGGGGGGGGCGGGGGGAGGGGGGGGGGGGGGGGGGGGGGGGGGGACGGTCGGGACAAAACACCCCAAAGAGGGGCGTTCCTCCACACAAAAAAGGGAGGGGTTTTGCCCCCCCCCTGGCTTTTCCTTCCCCCCCCGGCCGCCCCGTTGCCCCGTAGCCACAGGGCCGTGACCGGTGCTCGCGCGGCGGGCCCGATGCTCGTCGCAGCCCCCGTATGGCCCTTGACGCCGGCGTACTCGGCGGCGACTCCGCCAGCGGGGTGACGACACATGCGCCCCCGTGGATCTCCTGTCACACCTCACGCGTACGCTCAATGGCTGTCACAGGCCGCCCTGCCGCTCCTCCCGACGTCGCGGCGTGGTCGTGCCCACGGGGGAGTCCAGGGGGAGTGTTCGGTGCTTGAGAGTGTGGGGCTGCTGACCGGCAGCCCATGGATCTACGCCGTGGTGGCCGTGTCCGTGCTGCTGGACGTCTTCCTGCCGGTCCTGCCCAGCGGAGTCCTGGTCATCGCCGCGGCCACGGCGGCCGCGGCGGGCACCGCGACGGGCGCGCGGGTCCCGCACGACGTGCCCGACATCCTGGCCCTCACCCTCTGCGCGGCGACCGCGTCGGTGCTGGGCGACATGGTGGCGTTCCGCCTCGCCAGGCGCGGCGGCGAACGCCTCGACCGCGCCATCGCCCGCTCCCGTCGGCTGACCCGCGCGCAGGAACGTCTCGGCGCCGCGCTCGCCCGGGGCGGCGGCGGCCTGGTCGTGATCGCCCGTTTTGCCCCCGCGGGCCGCTCGGTCGTCTCCCTCGGCGCGGGCGCCGCTCACCGCCGGGTCCGCGAGTTCCTGCCGTGGTCCATCCTCGCGGGCGTCGCGTGGGCCGCGTACAGCGTGGCCCTCGGCTACTTCGGCGGCCAGTGGCTGGGCGCCACCTGGCTGGCGACGGGCGTCTCCTTCGCGGCCCTCTGTGCCGCCGGAGCGGTGGCCGCGTTCCTGGTACGCCGCCCGGCGGTGCGGCGGTAGCAGCGCCCCACCGGCCCTGCCCCCGCCCACCGTCCCACCGGCCCTGCCCCCGCCCACCGTCCCACCGGCTGTGCCCCGGGCCGCCGTCCCACCCGGGCCTGCCCTCGCCAGCCGGGACAGGCCCGGGGCCCCGCCCCTGCTCGCCGCGCCCGCCCGGCGGAGCGATGCCGGGGGCACGGCACCCGGCACCCCAGGACGGGCAGGGCGGAGCCAGGGGGCGGGCGGGCGGCCGGAAGCCCGGCCACGGGACGCGCCCCCGGGAGCGGGGCGGCTCAGTGAGTCGCCGCCCGCCCGCGCACCTCCAGCCCCTCCAGCAATTCGGCCGTCGCCGCGGCGACGGCCTCCACGGCACGGTCGAAGACCTCGCGGTTGTGCGCGGCCGGCGCCCGGAAACCGGACACCTTGCGGACGTACTGGAGGGCGGCGGCCCGGATGTCCTCCTCGGTCGCCTCCTCGGGGAGTACGGGCGGACGGAGCGTCTTGATGCTGCGGCACATAGGTCCAGTGTCGCGCGCACGCGACCGTCCCCGCCCGGAAACGACGGCCTCTGTCCCCGCCCACCCTTCCGGTGAGATCATCCACGGCGAGGCGGCCACCGTCACGGGGCCGACCGACGAGAGGAATGACCACATGACGGACAACCATGCCCCGGACCGGAGCGCACCCCTGCCCACCAGCGCCGAAACCCCCGCTTCCCCGGCCGGGGACCGGCTGACGGTCGCGGTACTGGGCCCGGGCGGCGTGGGCGGACTCCTCGCGGCGCTCATGGCACGGGCCGGACACCGGGTGATCTGCCTGGCCCGGGACGAGACGGCACGGACGCTGCGCACCGGCGGCATCCGCGTGCACAGCGGCCCGTTCGGCGACTTCACGGCGCGGGTGGCGGCGGACACCGAGCTGCGCGAACCGGTCGACGCGTGCCTGATCGCCGTCAAGCACACGGCCCTGGACGAGGCCCTGGACCGCGTACCGCCGCACGCGCTCGGCGAGAACGGCCTGGTCGTACCGTTCCTGAACGGTGTGGAGCACCCCGCGGCCCTGCGCGCCCGCTACGGTGCCGCCCGGGTGGCCCCCGCCGCCATCCGGGTGGAGTCGACCCGCGTCGCCCCCGGTGTGATCGAGCACGGCAGCCCCTTCGCGGAGATCGACCTGACCGGGGACACGGTGCCGCGCGAACGTCTCGACGCGCTCGCCGGGGCCCTCGCGAAGGCGGGACCGGCCGTCCGGGTCCGGGACGACGAGGCGGCGACGCTGTGGGCGAAGATGTCTTTCCTGGCACCGTTCGCCCTGCTGACGACCCGTCACGGGCTGCCGCTGGGTGACGTACGCACCAGTCACCGCGCGGAGTTGACGGCGCTGGTCGAGGAGACGGCGGCGGTCAGCCGTGCGAGCGGCGCCCCGGCGGACCCGGCGCAGGCGCTCGCCCGTTACGACGCGTTCCCGCCCGACACCAGGTCCTCCATGCAGCGGGACGCGGAGGCGGGCCGCCCGCTGGAACTCGACGCGATCGGCGGCGCGTTGCTGCGCGCGGCGGAACGGTACGGGGTGTCCGTGCCGGTGGCGGCCCGGCTGGTACGGGAGCTGGCGGACACGGCTCGCTGAGCCGCGGTGGCCGGGGCGGCGGGGAGGCGGGGAGGCGGGGTTGGCGTTGACCCGGTGAAGCGGGGCTCAGCCCGCACCGCCCCCGTCGCCCACCCGTTCGCATGAAGTCACCGGAGGAACTCGCATCACAAAATCGAACAGGCGTACCATTGCCGCGTGGCAGCGACTCCCCATGACTTCCCGAGTGACCTCCTGGCCGGTCAGGAGGAGCTGCATCAGGTCCGGGCGGAGCTTCTGGCCCTGTTCAAGCGGCTCCCCTGGTCGGTGGAACCGCTGGACGGCTTCAGCGACGACAGCGGCTGGCGCAAGGTGGAGCGCCCCGCGTCCCCGGGCTGGACGGCCGACGACCAGGCCGAGGTGGAGAAACTCCGCCGACGCGAACGCGAACTGGCCGTCTTCGTGACCTGCCACCGCTTCTGGGGCCAGGTCGCGACCGCGGAAAGAGTCGACGCCCGGAGCAGACTGAAACACACCCGCGAGACCCCCGCCCGGGCCGCGGACTGACCACCGGACGCGGCGCGGCTGCGCCCCTCCAGCCGGGCGCCGGCGGTCTCAGCGCCGGTTGCGGCGCCCCAGCAGCATCGCCTGCTCGCTCTTGAGGCAGGTGAACCGGCCACGGGTGTACTCCCTCAGCTCCCGCCCCGGGAACGGTATGAGCGACAGGTGTTTCTCGTACCTGCCCGCGGCCCACTGCGCGGCGGTGATCTCGTATCCGGCGACATGCGCGCAGAGCTGGAGCAGGACGGGGGGCATCTCCTCCTCGATGAGGAGATCGGCCTTGGTGACCACCACGTCGCGCATGGCCCGGATGTTGGGGATGAAGACGGTGGTGGCCCAGGTGCGCCACCGGGCCAGCTCCTGCTCGGTGGGAGGTGTGTCGTGGTGGAAGGGATCGCGGCCGTCGGGGCGGGCGTACGTCTCCGCGAAGGCGTCGTAGGCGCGGCTGTTGGCTTCCATCAGCGCGAAGAGGGGACCGTAGAAGTCGCTCAGCTGCATGTTGACCCGCGCCAGCCGGGCCTGCCTCTGCGCCAGTCGCAACCCGTTGAGATAGGTCGCCAGGTAGCCGATGAACGCCAGCCCGACGGTCAGGATCACTGTGGCCATGAGGGTCGATGGTAGGGCTCGACCACGAACACCGGATCGCGAAGGGCCCCGGCACTGGCGCCGGCCCACGTACGCCGAAGACCCCCGGCCGTGCTCGACCGGGGATCTCCTGCCTGGTGGGCGCGGAGGGTCTCGAACCGCCGGCATCCGCCTTGCAGTTCGGCTTCTCGACCTATCTGAAGCCTTGGCGCCTTCACTGGTCCTCTGCGCTTGACCGCTCAAGGCCGCCTGCGTGCGCTGCCGTTGATGTCAACTGGGGATGTCAGGTTGGATGGCGCGATGAAGCGCATCGAGGCAGAGCTGTTCACTGACGGTGGCAACGACGCGGTTGTTCGCCTGCCCGATCGGAACTTCCCCGGGGTGCTGATGCAGGGCGATTCCCTTCACATCCTTCGCAGCGAGCTGGCCGAGGTAGTGGCGGCGTGCGAGCGTGGCGACCTTGCCGAGGCTCAGGACTCCGCCGGCCTTCTTCTGGCAGGCCTCGACGCCCTGCTGACGCGCTACGCGGATGCGTTGCATGAGCACGGCATCTCGCGACCGTACTGAGCTGGGGTGACTAGGGACAGCCGTCGGCGTTGCCACTCTGCGAAAGGTCACGACTGGCCACACTGAGGCGGCGGTATCCGGCCTTAGGTGAAGCGACCCCCGCGCGGACCATCCGGCACGTGAGTGGCACGGCGGCGAAAAGTCGCTGAGAAAGATCAAGGCCCAGGTCTCCGGCTTCGCACCGGTTGACCTGGGCCTTGGTCATGTCCTGAACCTGGTGGGCGCGGACGGTTTCGAACCGCCGACATCCGCCTTGTAAGGGCGGCGCTCTACCGCTGAGCTACGCGCCCAGGACGAGTCGACAGCCTACATTGCCCCAGGGCCTGTCCTGCAAACCCGTGTACGGGGTCGGCGGGGGGTTATCCCCACCCCTCTTCCGGGAGTGGCCCGGATCCTCCCGCGGGCCCTGGATCCGTACGGTCGAAGGGCGTCGGAGGAGCGTGTGCCCGAACGGCCCGGCGCGCGTCGACGTTCGCCTCAGGGGGAGATCCACATGACCCGCATGACCTGCCCGACCCGCACAGCGCGCACCCGGAGTACCCGCAGTACGGGCAGCACGCGGCGCGTCCGGACGGCTGCGGCGTCCGCCGCAGTCGTCGCCCTCGCCGCGGCGCTCTCCGCCTGCGGTGCCGACGCCGCGGACGACGCACGGCCCGACCACCGCTCGTTCGCCCTGCACGGCCGCACCCTGACCGTCGACTCGGACGACTCCGCGCTGGAGCTCGTGGTCGCGGACTCCGACGAGGCCGACGAGGTCGAGGTCACCCGGTGGTTCGAGGGGAGCGTCGTCATGGGCGAGGGCCCCGGGGTCACCTGGACCATGCGGGACGACCGGCTCGTCCTGCGGATGAAGTGCTCGGGCGTCGTCGCCGACTGCTCCGCCAGGCACCGGATCGAGGTGCCGCGCGGGATCGCCGTCACCGTCGAGGACGGCGACGGGAGCGTGACGGCGAAGGGGTTCGAGGAGCGGCTCGGCATCCGTACGTCGGACGGTTCCGTCCGCGTGACGGACTCCGCCGGCCCGCTGGACCTGCACAGCGGCGACGGTTCGATCACCGCCCTCGGCGTCGGCTCGCGCCGCGTGCGCGCCACCACCGGGGACGGCTCCGTACGGCTCGAACTGGGCGTCGTACCGCAGCTGGTGGAGTCCCGCAGCCAGGACGGTTCCATCACGATCGGGCTGCCCCGCGAGACGTACCGGGTGACGGCCGGGAGCGACGACGGTGCCGTGGACGTGTCCGTGCCCCGTGACGACAAGAGCCCCCACGTCGTGTCCGCCCGCACCGGCGACGGGAAAGTCACGGTACGAACCGCGAACTGATGAGCCCGTGTGTTCGTCCCTATCGGGTGGGAGAATGACACCGGGTAGCGGATGACAGCACGGGAGAGGGATGTGACGGCGACACCTTCGCAGCCGTACACGCCGTATGTGCCAGGTGCGGAGCAGACACGCCGTCGCCCTCCGAACCCCCGGACCGGCCGCGCCGGGGGAACGCCGCGCGGCTCCGGTGTCCCCCGCGCCGCCAGGGACACACTGACCCTGGTCGCGCTGCCGCTGCTCGCCGTGCTCGCCCTGCCGGCCGCCTTCGCCGGTGGCGGCACGCGGCGCTGGTTCGGGGGCCGCTCGGAGAGCCAGCGGGCCGAGGCACAGGCCGCGAAGGACGCGGCGGCCGCCGCCTTCTACGAGCTCGACACCGCCCAGCGCGATCTGCGGATCTCGATAGAGACCATCCGGGCCGTCGACGACTCCCCCGCGGCCCGTCGCGCGGTCTCCGACTTCGAGGCGCTCGGCCGGCGCATCGACGAGGCCAGCCACCAGTACATCAACGCCGTCGACGCCCACGACCTGGACCACGACGACCTGGAGGCGTCGGCCGCCGCGCAGGCCCGCACCGAACTCACCGCCGCCAAGGACGAGCTGGGCCGGGTCAAGCAGGACCTGGACCGTTTCGGCCAGGGCCTCGAGCCGCTGCTCGGCAAGGCCGAGACGCAGCTCGCCCGGCTCGCCCCGGCCGTCGAGCGCGCCCGCCAGGCCCTGCTCGCCACCTCGAACGCCCTCGACGCCGTGCGCGGCTCGAAGCTGAAGGCCGACGATCTCGCGGCCCGGCTCGCCGCCCTCGGCCCCGAGCTGACCAGACTCAACCAGGGCGCGGGACAGCACGGCGTACCCGAGACGCTGGAGCGCGCCGAGCGGGTCGCACGCGAGGCCGAAACGGTACGGGCCGAGGCGCAGCGGCTGCCCGAGCGGGCCGCCGAGATCGACCACCGGCTCGTCTCGCTGCGCACCCGCGCGGAGGCACTGACCACCCGGTCCGGGCAGGTCGAGCCGGTCCTCAGCGAGCTGCGGCGCCGGTTCACGGCCGCCTGCTGGCAGGACCTGCAGCACGTGCCGGACCAGGCCGGGGAGAACGTGCGGCAGGCGGAGCTGAAGCTGAAGGAGGCGCAGGCGGCGCGTGACGACCAGCGCTGGCCGGACGCGACCTCGCTGCTGTCCACGGTGCGGGCGCTGCTGAACCACACCGACGAGGCCGTCTCCGCGGCCGGTGACCGGCTCCGGCGGCTCAACGCCGTCGCGAAGGACCCGCAGCACGAGATCGACCGCACCCGCTTCGCGATCCGTGACGCGCAGCGTCTCGCCATGACGGGCCGCAACACACCCGACCCCCGGCATGCCCGCCCGCTCGACGAGTCGGTGGCCCGCCTGGACCGTGCCGTCGCCTCGCTGGAGAGCCGCCACCCCGACTACTGGCACTTCCTCACGGAGACGGAGGCGGTCCGGCGGACGGTGGCGGAGGTGGTCGGGCGGATCCGTGAGGAGCGCGGAGGCGGCGCGTGAGGCGTCGTGCGGTGCGCTGCCGCCGGACGCGTGAGGAGTTGCCGCGCGCCACCGCCGGAGGTACGGGTCCTCTCCTCGGTCCGGGATCGGGCAACGGGTTTTTTTCCTTGCGGTGACTGGGGTCCGCGGCCCGCTTTCCGGCGATCGGGGCCGCCTGATGTTGCCGGTGCCGGTCCTGCGGGCGGATCCTTGGGATACGTACACCTCCGCTGACGGCCGAGGGAGGCGAACATGGCCACACAAACACTTCATTCGGGGTCGAGGCGTCGCATCCGGTTCGACGAGCATCTTCCGGTCGACCACCATCTCAGCAGGTTCTACCGGGTCGGCGCCGGGCTGATGGGACTCGTCCTGCTCGCCTTCGGCGTCCTGGGCCTCATCGACAAGATCGGGTTCTTCGACACCCGCGGCGACACGGTGGCAGGCCTCAGCACCAACGGCGCGCTGAGCGTCATCTCGATCTGCGTCGGACTGCTGCTCTTCGTCGGCATGGTGATCGGCGGGAACTTCGCCTCGACGGTCAACATGATCGTCGGCGTTCTGTTCATCCTCAGCGGCTTCGTGAACCTGGCGCTGCTCGACACCGACAACAACTTCCTCGCCTTCCGCATCCCGAACGTGCTGTTCAGCTTCGTGGTGGGCGTCATGCTGATGTTCTTCGGCATGTACGGGAGAGTCGGTTCCGCTCTGCCGCACGACAACCCGTACTGGCGCTCCCGCCATCCCGAACAGGCGGAGACCGAGGACCGGGTGCGGGACGGGATCCACGCGGCGGAGGGGACACAGAGGCGACGCGGGCACCTCGCGCCGGGGCGCGGCGGTCAGGCCGGGGGCGACTCGGACTCCGGTCCCGGCCGGCCCTGAGTTCCCGGCCCGGGTGTGGGGTCCGGCCGCAGCGTGACCAGGGGGCGGTCGCGGCGCCGCATGGGCTCGGGACCGGCCGGCTTCAGCTCCGGCTCCGGGGCCCGGCGAGGGGCGGCGCCGGTTAACCTGTGCGCATGCCTCGCTACGAGTACCGCTGCCGGACCTGCGGCGACACCTTCGAACTGAGCCGCCCGATGGCGGAGTCCTCCGCCCCCGCGGCCTGCCCCTCCGGTCACGACGACACGGTGAAGCTCCTGTCGACCGTCGCGGTCGGCGGCTCCGCCTCGGCCTCCGCACCGGCGCCCCAGGCGGGCGGCGGTGGCGGCTGCTGCGGCGGGGGTTGCTGCGGCTGAACCGGGCGAGGGCGCACCGGGAGGATCGGCCCACAGAGCCAACGGGCGTGTTCCTTCACGGGTGCTCGCCCACTGGTGCCTCGCCCACGGGTGTTCGCCCGGCGAGCCTCGCCCACGGGTGTTCGCCCGGCGAGCCTCGCCCACGGGTGTTGGCCCGGCGGACGCCTCGCCCACTGGTCTTCACCTACGGGTGTGTGCCTGCGGGTGTCCCCCACCGCGGCTGTTCAGGCCGGCCGGGGGCCCTCGCAGGCGGCGAGGAACTCCCGGAGGATCCGCTCCCCCGCGGCGACACCGAGTTCCGGGAGAGCGGTGATCGCGGGGGCGGTCCAGCCGGCCTCGGCGAGTTCGCCGTGCCCGGGACGCCAGCCCCGGTCGGCGGCGAGCAGCAGATCGGCGTCGAGGAGCGAGTCACCGGCGGCCAGCGTGCGGGCGGCGCCGGTGCGGCGGGCGACCTCGCGCATGGCCGCGCTCTTGGTGAGCGGCTTGGGAACGGCGTAGATCTTGCGGCCCTGCAGGGAGACGGTCCAGCCACGGTTCTCGGCCCACACGGCGAGTTCCTTCACCCAGTCCTCGGGGAGCAGTTCGCGCTCGACGACGAGGTAGACGAAGAGGTCCTCGGCGACGCGGTGCTTGCGGACCCAGAGGGGGTCCGACGTGGCGGCCATGTGCTCGCGCACCTCGGTGAGGGAGGCGCATTCGTTCGTCAGGCGTTCGGTGACCCGGGCGTGCCAGTCGGGGTCGGAGACGCCGTCGACGAGCAGGTGACCGCCGTTGGCGCAGATCGCGTACCGCGGGGCGGGGCCGGGGAGGCTGATGCGCCGGTACTGCTCGCGGGTGCGGGTGGTGGTGGGCACGAAGAGGGCGGTGGCGCCGAGTTCGGTGAGGAGACCGGCGGCGGTCTCGGTCATGTACGACAGCGGCTTGCCCTCGTAGATCTCGACGCAGAGCAGCCGGGGGGCCTCGGCGTCGGGCACGGCGAGGGAGAGCGCGGCGGTGGAGTAGATGAGGGTGCGGTCGAGGTCGCTGGCGACGAGCACCTGGGGCGGGGCCATCAGGCGGTCACCGTCCGGCCGTCGGCGCCGGTCGCCCCGCGGGTGAACTTGGGGTGGATCAAGCCCACGCAGGTGTAAGGGAGTTCGGCGACCTCTTCGACGGGGACGCCGCGCTGTTCGGCGAGCAGGCGTACGTGGTCGAGGTCGGCGCCGGCTCCGGCGCGGGCGAGGATCTTCCAGGGGACGCGGCGCAGCAGGACGCGGGTGGTCTCGCCGACGCCGGGCTTGACGAGGTTCACGTCGTGGATGCCGTACTCCTCGCTGATCCGCTCCACGGCGGCCCAGCCCTCCCAGGTCGGGGCGCGGTCGGCGGCGAGCAGGTCCTTGGCCTGTGCGTCGACCGCGTCGCAGACGTCGGGGAAGTGGGCGGCGACGGCGTCGAGGAAGTCGGCGGAGACGTCGGCGGCGGCGAGTTCGCGGTAGAACTTGGCGCCGTGGTAGTCGTGTTCGCCGACGAGGTCGGCGCGCAGGACGGTGCGGGAGATCAGCCCGGAGACGGTCGAGTTGAGGCAGGCGGAGGGGATGAGGAAGTCCTCGCGGGTGCCGTAGGTGCGGACACAGGCGCCGGGGTCGGCGAGCACGGCGATCTCCGGGTCGAATCCGGTGATGCCGTCGGACGCCTCGAACTCCTCGACGGCCTGGGCGAGTTCGCGGGTGATGGCGCCCTTGCCGGTCCAGCCGTCGACGAACACGACGTCGGCGGGGTCGTGGTGGGCGGCCAGCCAGCGCAGGGCGTTGGCGTCGATGCCGCGTCCGCGCACGATGGAGACGGCGTAGTGCGGGAGGTCGAGTCCGTGGCGGTACTGGGCCCAGCGCCGCATGAGGACGCCCACGGGTGTGCCGGCGCGGGCGAGGGAGACGAGGACGGGTCTGGGTGAGCGTTCGGCGAGCACCAGTTCGGTGACGGCGCCGACGGCCAGGGCGATGCGGGCGGCCGAGGTGCCGAGGGCCGCGTGGAACAGCTCCTGGTACTGCTCGCTGGGCTGGTACTCCACCGGCAGGGACTCCGCGTAGTGCGCGCCCCCGCTCTGGATCGCCTCCTCGCGTTCCTCGGTGGGAGCCTCCAGACGGACGTCCGAGAGGTCCTGGAGCAGCCAGCCGACGTCGTCCGGTGCGTACGAGGAGAAGGCGGGGCCGCGGAGGGGCGCGGGGAGCATGAGGGGCCTTTCGGTGGCGGTGTGCCGCGGGGCCGTGTGCGGCGCGGCACCGGAGGCGGTCGCCGGCGACGGGACGTGGGAGGGGACGACGGCGAGCAGGACGGCGGGGGTGTGCGCGCCGAGCTGGGCCAGCAGTCCGTCGGGGGCGTGCAGCTCGGGGGTGTCGGCGGCGGAGTCGACGACGGCGACGACGGCGTCGAATCCGGCACCGGCGACGTTGTAGGCGTAGCGCGGGCCGGGTCCGTCGTCGGGGTGGTCGTGGGCGGGGAAGACGAGGCGGGTGCGTATCGCGTAGCCGGGGTCGTCGACGGCGAGGACGGGTGAGCGGGTGGTGGTGGAGTACCGCACCTCGGCGTCCGTGGCCTGCTCCAGTTCCCGCGCCAGCCGCAGCGGGGCGTACATCAGCTCCTCGAAGCCGAGCACGAGGACGCGCCGGGCGCCGTCGGGCAGGGCGCCTGCGATCCGGGCGGCCATGGCGGGCAGCGCGTCCTCCAGGCGTGTGCGGTGCCCGGGGGTGAAGCCGTGGCGGCCGCCGTCGGGTACGCCCTGCGGCCAGCCGAGGGCGACGCGACGGACGTCGCCGGTGCGCTCGGGGGTGTGGAAGGCGGGGGTGGCCGGCTCGTGGGCGGCGACCAGCGCCTGCCCCTTCTCCAGGACGCCGTCCGGGAGGACGACCGTGCCGGAGGCGGCGGTGACCAGGTCGATACGGGCGCCGATCTCGCGGCCGAAGTCCTCCAGGCGTCCGAGGTCGGCGGCGGAGCGCAGGTCGACCAGGGCGACGACGACGTACCGCTCGCGCGGGTAGCGCTCGTGCAGGGCGCGGACGGTGTTCAGGACGGTGTTGCCGGTGGAGAACTCGTCGTCGACGAGGACGAGCGGGCCGGGGCCGGCGAGCAGCCGCGGGTCCTCGGGGAGGAGCAGGTGGGAGGTGGCGTGGGAGTGGGACTCCTCGAAGCCGCCCGCCCGTGCGACGCCCGGGACGGGGCGGCGGGTGGAGTGGAGGTAAGGGGCCACGCCGATGCCGTCGGCGACGCAGTGGCCGAGGCCGGTGGCGGTCTCCGCGTAGCCGAGGACCACGGCCGTGGGCGCCTCGTCGCCCAGCAGTTCGCGGACGCGCCGGCCGAGCGCGAAGCCGTACCCGTGGACGAGGGAGGGCGACTGCGGGACGTGTTTGCCGAGCACGTTCGAGACGAGGAGGTGCGCCCGCTTGGGGTTGCGCCGCAGCGCGAGTCCCAGCAGGCCGGGCAGCTTCTCGTCACCGACGAGTTCGACCCCGAGCCGCCGTGCGACCCAGGTCCCCGTCCACTCCACGTTGTTCATCGATTCCTTGTTGGTTCGGGTTGGTCCGGCCGCCCGGCCGGTCCGGGCGGCTGGTGGTCCGGGCGGCTGCGGATTCGGGCGGCCGGCCGGTCCTCGCTGCTTCAGGAGCAGAGTCCGGCGGCGAGCAGTTCCACGAAGCCGATGTCCTCGTTGGCGACGCCGAAGACCTCGGCGCGCTGGAGGGTGCGTTCGGCCCAGGCGCGGTGCGGCTTCACCTCGTTCATCTTGTTCGTGTACGCGGAGCGGAGCACCCCGCCGCCGCACCGGTCGGGCCGCAGGATGTCCTTGGCGTCGCTGTACTCCTCGTGACTGACGACGGACAGCGCGTGCACGGGCAGGACGTGCGAGGGGTGGATACAGGTCTTGCCGAGGAGGCCGTTGGCACGGTCGAGGGCGATCTCGCGCAGCAGGCCGTCCATGTCGTGCTCGATCAGGGTGGCGCGCAGGTGCTCGGCCGCCGGGGTGAAGGGGCTGCGGCGCAGCTGTGGCTTGAACATGCGCTCCTGGAGCCGGAAGTACTCCCAGACGGGTCCGGTCACGGTGAATCCCGTGCCGTCGGCGCGGCCGAGGACGTTCACCACGTCGGCGATGACGGAGGCGACGATCTGGACGTCGTAGGCCGTCATGTCGGGCGGGCGGCGCAGTCCGTACGCGGAGCAGAAGTCGGTGACGCCGAGGCGCAGCGCGAGGACTCTCTCGCGGTACTTGTCGACCGTGCGGTAGATCCCCTCCAGGGTCTCCCGGCGGCTCTCCAGGTGGAGCAGCTCGGGCGACTCCAGGACGGGCATGGCGAACAGGCGCCGTCCGCTCGTCGCCTCGGCCTCGGTGAGGGCCTCCAGGTAGGGGGTGCCGCGCTCCTCGGTGAACTTGGGCAGGACGAATCCGGACAGCAGCCGGATGGCGGGGCCGAGCCGCCGGACGAGGTCCGGGATCTGCTCGGGGGCGCGGACGCGCACGAACAGCAGCGGGAGCGCCGGTTCGGGCCGTCCGGCGAGGTCGGTGAACTGCCTGACCAGGTTCTCCTCGCCGTACGCGACATCCGCGTCGTCGATCGAGTCCTCCAGGCACAGCACCATGGAGACCACGCCGCGCCCGGACTGCTTGACGATGTCGTCGGCGAGCTGCGGCCGGGTGGCCGGGCTGTAGAGGGTGGCGCCGAGGGCCGCGGCGAGGACGTGGGCCGGGGATTCCGCGCTGAAGTCGCACGGCTCCCGGTGGAAGAGGCGCTGGCGCTCCTCAGGGGCGATGTGCCCGAAATGACGCATGGGTCTCCCCTGTGGCGGCTGGACGGCCTGACGTGATGTGGCCGGTAATAGTACGTAGATATCCATGACGGCAGTTCCCAGCGAGCATGAAGTTCTGGTAACCCAGCTGTGTCCGATGCCTGCTGTTCCTGTACGGAAGCCGAGTACCCCGCGTTGTCGTGACCAGGCCCGAGGGGGCAGGATGACCGCATGACGCACGCGATGCTGAAGGGGTCGAACGTCCCGCTGGACGCCACAGCGGTGCGTGCCGTGCTGCGCTGGGCTCCCGGGCAGGGCGTTCCGGACGTCGATGCCTCGGCGCTGCTCCTCGGCCCCGACGGTCGTGTGCGATCCGACGAGGATTTCGTCTTCTACAACCAGCCCCGGCACCCGTCGGCCAAGGTCTGGCGGCTCGGCAAGAAGCGGGTCCCCGAGGGACTCACCGACACGATCCAGACGGATCTCGCGGGTGTCGAGTCCGCGGTCGGCCAGATCCTGCTGGTCGCCTCGGCGGACGGGGTCACCTTCGACCGCGTGCGCGACCTGCGCATCCTGCTGTACGACGCGTCGGTCGCCGAGGGTGAGCCGCTGGCGTACTTCGACATCAGACCGGAGACCGGCGCGGAGACGGCGCTGATCTGCGGGGAGCTCTACCGGCGCGGCGAGGGCTGGAAGTTCCGGGCGCTCGGCGAGGGCTACTCGAACGGTCTGCAGGGCCTCGCGACCGACTTCGGCATCTCGGTGGACGAGTCGGAGCCCGACTCCGCGTCCGAGGAGACGTGGGCGGCGCCGCCGGGTTCCGCCGAGGAGACGTGGGCGGCGCCCGCCGCGCCGCCCGAGACGTCGGTTCCGCTGCCGCCGGAGCACCCCGCGCCGGTGCCGCAGCAGGCCTCGCCGTCCGCCCACGGCTATCCCCCGGCGCCCGCGCGGCAGCCCGCGTACGGCTATCCGCAGCCGGCCCGGCCGGCGGACGAGTCGGCGTACGGCTATCCGCAGCCGCAGACGGCGGCCGTCGAACCGCCCGCGTACGGCTATCCGCAGCCCGTCGGGCCGGTACCGGACCCGGACTTCGAGCTGCCTCCGCAGGGCCCTCAGTTCATCGGCCGCTGACCGGCGCGTCGCCGGGCCCGGTGCCGTCTTCCGCTGAGCACCACGCACCCGGCGCGGCGCGTGGTGCTCACCGGCCGGCCTTCGACTTGTAGCCGCGGCCCCACTGCAGGCCCCAGCCGTACAGGCGGTCCAGTTCGGCCTGGAAGCCGTACACGAATCTGACCTCGCGGCGCACGGTCAGCTCGCCCTTGTTGTTCTCGATCATCACGACGGCGCAGGACCGCGCCTGCGGGTGGCGCTCGTCGAGGCCGATCTCGATCCGGGGGCCGTTGCTCGGGTAGAGGGTGACGATGGCGTGCGTACGGTCGAAGGCGGGGGTCTGGTCGTAGATGTAGACGAAGACGAGCAGCCGTTTGATGTCGTCGCGGTGGTCGAGGTTGACGAAGATCGTCTCGCCGGATCCGGAGCCGAAGCGGTCGTCGCCGCTCAGTTTCACGTACGGCGGGGCGTTCAGTTCGCCGAAGAAGCCGCCCAGCGGCTGGACCACGCCCTTCGAGCCGTCCGTGAGCTCGTACATGCAGCCCAGGTCGAGGTCGACGTTGACCATGCTCTGGGTGTGCGCCTGGACCACTTCGGGCTTGAACGCCTGGAAGGGGTGGCGCAGCAGGCTGCCGCGCTCGGGCCCGCCGATGTCGGAGGTGCGCATCCGCCAGGACAGGTTGACGCGCAGGTTGCCGGTGGCCGCGCCCTGCTGGGTGAGCGAGACCTGGCGGTGCCGCTTGGTCAGTTCGATGGCGTTGGTGGACGCGCTGCCCGAGTCGAAGTCCGCCGACCGGCCGCGCCACAGGTCTTCCCAGAAACTCATTCCGCCCCCACATGCCTGATTCGTACGTCGTGCCCCTGACGTCCCCGCCCCGCGCGCGGTGTCCGTGCGGCGCCGGTGACGTCCGCGTGGACCATGCCGTGCGGGGCGGCACCGAGGACGCGTCCTCGGTGCCGCCCCGCACAGAGCGTTCCTCATCGGGCGGGGTGTCAACCCCTCGGCCCGGTGCGCGTGTCAGACCCCGGACGAGACCTCAGTCTTGTCGTCCGAGCCCTGGCCTTTTCCCTCGGCGGCCGCGAGCGCCTTGTTGCGGCGCACGGAGGACCAGAAGGACCAGGCGATCAGGATGACGCCGACGAGGCCGGTGATGACCTCGTGGATCTGGTACTGGATGGTGACCAGCAGGATCACGGCGAGGGCGCCGATCGCGTAGTGCGCGCCGTGCTCCAGGTAGACGTAGTCGTCGAGGGTGCCCTGGCGGACCAGGTAGACCGTCAGCGACCGGACGTACATGGCGCCGATGCCGAGGCCGAGGGCCATCAGCACGATGTCGTTGGTGACGGCGAAGGCGCCGATCACACCGTCGAAGGAGAAGGACGCGTCCAGGACCTCGAGGTAGAGGAACATGAAGAACGCGGCCTTGCCGGCGAGGACCACCGCCGACGGCTTCTTGCCGGTCTGCCTGGCCGCTTCCTCGGCCTCGTGCTCGCGCTCCTCCTCTTCCTCGAGCTTGTCCTCGAAGTAGCCGGAGAGGCCACCGACGATCATGTACGTGATCAGGCCCGCGATGCCGGAGATCAGGACCGTCTCCGCCTTGTCGGCGTGCGCTCCGCCGTGCTGGTGGGCGTGGGCCGCGAAGGTCATGGAGGTGATCAGCAGGGCGACCAGCGCGATGCAGACCGACAGCATGTCGACCTTGCCGAGCTTGGCCAGCGGGCGCTCCAGCCAGTTCAGCCACTTGATGTCCCGGTCCTCGAAGATGAAGTCGAGGAAGATCATCAGCAGGAACATGCCACCGAAGGCGGCGATCGCCGGGTGGGCGTCGGTCACCAGCTGCTGGTACTGGTCCTTGTCCGTCAGCGCGAGGTTGACCGCCTCGATCGGGCTCTTCTTGGCGGTCACCGCCACGATGACGACGGGGAAGACGAGCCGCATGCCGAAGACGGCGATCAGCACACCGACCGTGAGGAAGATCTTCTGCCAGAAGGCACTCATCTTCTTCAGGATTCCGGCGTTGACCACCGCGTTGTCGAAGGACAGCGAGATCTCGAGGACGGACAGGATCGCCACGATGCCGAAGCCGGTCCACCCCCCGTAGAGCACCGCCGCGACCAGACCGAGTGCGGTGACCGCAAACGACCAGCCGAAGGTTTTCAGAAGCACTGGCTACCCAATCGTGTATTGGGGGCGCCCCCAAGCGGAGCCTGGAGGAAGGTTTTCCCCGTGCCGTACTCGGCTTTACCTGATGTTGACCTCGAAGTGTAGAGCGCGGTCCGCTCGGTCGGCACGGGCGGGCCCCGCAACCGCCTAGGAGACGTTGACCCCGAAGTCCAGAGCAATGCCCCGCAGACCTGACGCGTACCCCTGCCCGACGGCACGGAACTTCCACTCGTCGTTGTAGCGGTAGACCTCGCCGAAGATCATCGCGGTCTCCGTGGAGGCGTCCTCGCTGAGGTCGTAGCGCGCCAGTTCCTGGCCGTCGGCCTGGTTGACGACGCGGATGAAGGCGTTGCTGACCTGGCCGAAGGTCTGCCCGCGGTTGTCGGCCTCGTGGATCGAGACCGGAAAGACGATCTTGTCCACGGTGGCGGGGACCTTGGAGAGGTCGATCAGGATCGACTCGTCGTCGCCCTCGCCCTCACCGGTGAGGTTGTCACCGGTGTGCTCCACCGAGCCGTCGGGGCTCTTGAGCTGGTTGTAGAAGACGAACCACTCGTCCCCGAGCACCCGGCCCGCGTTGCACAGCAGCGCGCTGGCGTCGAGGTCGAAGGGGGCTCCGGTGGTGGAGCGCGCGTCCCAGCCGAGCCCGACCATCACCTGCGTGAGGTTGGGTGCGGCCTTGGAGAGGGAGACATTGCCTCCCTTGGCGAGCGTGACGCCCATGATGCTGGTCCTCCCCGAGATGGAACTTCAGTTGTCCGGCGGTCCGGCGCCGCTGTCGAGCGCGTCCGGCGCCGCACTCGAAGTGTGCGGCGCCGGACGGGTGAGCCCAGGACCCCCCGCGGGGCCCGCTGTCGGCTCAGACGTTCACGCCGAAGTCCTGCGCGATGCCGCGCAGGCCCGAGGCGTACCCCTGGCCGATGGCGCGGAACTTCCACTCCGCGCCGTGGCGGTACAGCTCGCCGAAGACCATCGCGGTCTCCGTCGAGGCGTCCTCGGAGAGGTCGTAGCGCGCGATCTCCGCCTCGCCCGCCTGGTTCACGACGCGGATGAACGCGTTGCGGACCTGGCCGAACGACTGCTGGCGGTTCTCGGCGTCGTAGATCGAGACCGGGAACACGATCTTCTCGACGTCGGCCGGGACGGCGGCGAGGTTGACCTTGATCTGCTCGTCGTCGCCCTCGCCCTCACCGGTGATGTTGTCGCCGGTGTGCTCGACGGAGCCGTCCGGGCTCTTCAGGTTGTTGAAGAACACGAAGTTGGCGTCACTGCTGACCTTGCCCTCCGCGTTCGTCAGGATGGCGCTGGCGTCGAGGTCGAAGTCGGTGCCGGTGGTGGTACGGACGTCCCAGCCAAGACCGATGATGACCGCGGTCAGGCCGGGCGCCTCCTTCGACAGCGAGACGTTGCCGCCCTTGCTGAGGCTGACTCCCACGAGTCCTCCCAAATGGTGTCCAGGGGCGGGGAGCCCCGTCGTGCGTCGGTATCGGATCAACGTGTCGATCCTAGTGACGGGTTCCCGTACCCTGCAGGGCTTGGGGCCGAAGAATCACAGGGTGTCGAGCGCCCTGACGTACTCGTTCAGGTCACGTGCGTCCGGCAGACCGTTGACGACGGTCCACTGGACGACGCCGTCCCTGTCGATGATGAAGGTGCCGCGCACGGCGCAGCCCTTGTCCTCGTCGAAGACGCCGTACGCGCGCGAGACCTCGCCGTGCGGCCAGAAGTCCGACAGCAGCGGGTAGTCCAGGCCTTCCTGCTCGCCGAAGACGCGCAGGGTGTGGATGGAGTCGTTGGAGACGGCCAGCACCTGCGTGTCGCGGTCGGTGAAGCGGGGGAGCTCGTCGCGCAGCGCGCACAGCTCACCGGTGCACACGCCGGTGAACGCGAACGGGTAGAAGAGCAGCACCACGTTCTTCTCGCCGCGGAAGTCGGACAGCCGCACCGTGGCGCCGTGGTTGTCCTTGAGTGCGAAGTCCGGGGCCTTGGTGCCGACCTCGATCGCCATAGTCACACGCATCCCTTCCAGGGGGCCGTTCGGGTGACGACCAGCCTACGCAGGGATCCGCCCGGGGGCAGGACGGCCCCGCACACGTTGCTGCGGGCAGCACTAGCTACTGCCCCGAGGGAGAGAAAAAAGCGGAGTTCAGCGCTTCGACTTGGCCGCCTTCGGCGTGGCCAGCCGGCTGCCGCTCCAGTCCTTGCCCACGCTGACGGTCTTGGTCTGGGACAGACCCGCGGTCGTCGCGGCTTCGGCGATGTCGCTCGCCTCGACGTAGCCGTCGCGGCCGGTCTTCGGCGTCAGCAGCAGGATCGTGCCGCCCTCTTCGATGTACGTGGTGGCGTCCACCAGCGCATCCGTCAGGTCGCCGTCCTCGTCGCGGAACCACAGCACCACGGCATCGGCGACGTCGTCGTACTCCTCATCCACGAGCTCGCTGCCGATGACTTCCTCAATGGCCTCGCGGAGCTCCTGGTCGACGTCGTCGTCGTAGCCGATCTCCTGGACCACCTGCTCGGGCTGGAACCCCAGCCTGGCGGCAGGGTTCGTCCTCTCCTCCGCGTGGTCCGCGGTCGCGCTCACGGGTTGCCTCCTGATCATGTTTCGTTAGGGGTCTTCCCCCGGCTCGTTTCAGGAGCTGGGAGAAGTCTTCAGCCACGCGCGTGCGCGAGGCATTGGCCGTAGTCCACACGGGCGGGACGGATCGCGCAAGTACCCGGCCGTCGAGACCGCCGAAACGGTGACGATCCCGGCCGTGTCGACGCAACTCCAGGCATGCAATCACAGGCACGCGTGACGCACACCACGCTCTTCTGCCCGGTTTGCGAATTAGGGACCCTCCGAGGGTACGGGAGTCGAATGGCTTTGCGGAACGCGTGCCGGGCTGGGCGTATCGTTGCGATTCGGCCCGACCCGCCCCGACCTGGCTGGACGAACGTGATGGTTACCTCTCGGTAGAGATGACGATCGCGTTCCCGGGGTCCACGATGGGGAACGGTGCAGACACCTGGAAACCCAGGGAAACATGGCCCTCTGACAGTGAAGGAACAGCGTGGCTTCCGGATCCGATCGCAACCCGATCATCATTGGCGGCCTTCCGAGTCAGGTACCTGACTTCGATCCCGAAGAGACCCAGGAGTGGCTCGACTCCCTCGACGCCGCCGTCGACGAGCGCGGCCGGGAGCGTGCCCGCTATCTGATGCTGCGGCTGATCGAGCGGGCCCGCGAGAAGCGTGTGGCCGTGCCGGAGATGCGCAGCACGGACTACGTCAACACGATCGCCACCAGGGACGAGCCGTTCTTCCCCGGCAACGAGGAGATCGAGCGCAAGGTCCTCAACGCGACCCGGTGGAACGCTGCCGTGATGGTGTCCAGGGCCCAGCGCCCGGGCATCGGCGTCGGCGGCCACATCGCGACCTTCGCCTCCTCCGCCTCCCTCTACGACGTCGGCTTCAACCACTTCTTCCGCGGCAAGGACGAGGGCGACGGCGGCGACCAGATCTTCTTCCAGGGGCACGCGTCGCCGGGCATCTACGCCCGCGCCTTCCTGCTCGACCGGCTGAGCGAGCAGCAGCTCGACGCGTTCCGGCAGGAGAAGTCGAAGGCGCCGTACGGGCTGTCGTCGTACCCGCACCCGCGGCTGATGCCGGACTTCTGGGAGTTCCCGACCGTGTCCATGGGCCTCGGCCCGCTCGGCGCGATCTTCCAGGCGCGGATGAACCGCTACATGGAGGCGCGCGGCGTCGCGGACACCTCCAAGTCGCACGTCTGGGCGTTCCTCGGGGACGGCGAGATGGACGAGCCGGAGTCGCTCGGCCAGCTGTCGATCGCGGCGCGCGAGGGCCTGGACAACCTGACGTTCGTCGTCAACTGCAACCTCCAGCGGCTCGACGGCCCGGTGCGCGGCAACGGCAAGATCATCCAGGAGCTGGAGTCGCAGTTCCGCGGCGCCGGCTGGAACGTGATCAAGCTGGTGTGGGACCGCACCTGGGACCCGCTGCTCGCGCAGGACCGCGACGGCGTGCTGGTCAACAAGCTGAACACCACGCCGGACGGCCAGTTCCAGACGTACGCCACCGAGACCGGCGCGTACATCCGCCGGCACTTCTTCGGCGACGACCACCGGCTGCGCGCCATGGTCGAGAACATGACCGACGACCAGATCCTGCACCTGGGCCGCGGCGGGCACGACCACCGCAAGGTCTACGCGGCCTTCGCGGCGGCCAAGGCGCACAAGGGCCAGCCGACGGTGGTCCTCGCCCAGACGGTCAAGGGCTGGACGCTGGGACCGAACTTCGAGGGCCGCAACGCCACGCACCAGATGAAGAAGCTGACGGTCGCCGACCTCAAGGGCTTCCGGGACCGGCTGCACATCCCGATCTCCGACAAGGAGCTGGAGTCCGGTGCGCCGCCGTACTACCACCCGGGGCGTGACTCCGAGGAGATCCAGTACATGCACGACCGCCGCAGGGGCCTGGGCGGTTACGTCCCGACCCGCGTCGTGCGGTCGAAGCCGCTGCCGCTGCCCGAGGACAAGACGTACGCGAGTGTGAAGAAGGGCTCCGGTTCGCAGTCGATCGCCACGACCATGGCGTTCGTGCGACTGCTGAAGGACCTCATGCGGGACAAGGAGATCGGCAAGCGTTTCGTGCTGATCGCCCCCGACGAGTACCGCACCTTCGGCATGGACTCGTTCTTCCCGAGCGCGAAGATCTACAACCCGCTCGGCCAGCAGTACGAGGCCGTCGACCGGGACCTGCTCCTCGCGTACAAGGAGTCGCCGACCGGTCAGATGCTGCACGACGGCATCTCCGAGGCGGGCTGCACGGCCTCGCTGATCGCCGCGGGTTCGGCGTACGCGACGCACGGCGAACCGCTGATCCCGGTGTACGTCTTCTACTCGATGTTCGGTTTCCAGCGCACGGGTGACCAGTTCTGGCAGATGGCCGACCAGCTGGCGCGCGGGTTCGTGCTCGGCGCGACCGCCGGCCGCACGACCCTGACCGGTGAGGGTCTGCAGCACGCGGACGGCCACTCGCAGCTGCTCGCCTCGACCAACCCGGGCTGCGTGGCGTACGACCCGGCGTACGGCTTCGAGATCGCGCACATCGTTCAGGACGGTCTGCGCCGGATGTACGGCTCGACCGAGGAGCACCCGCACGGCGAGGACGTCTTCTACTACCTCACCGTCTACAACGAGCCGATCCAGCACCCGGCCGAGCCGGAGAACGTCGACGTCGACGGCATCCTCAAGGGCATCCACCGCTTCAGCGCGGGCACCGCGGGCTCCGTTCCGGCGCAGATCATGGCGTCCGGTGTCGCCGTGCCGTGGGCCGTCGAGGCGCAGCGGATCCTCGCCGAGGAGTGGAACGTCCGGGCGGACGTCTGGTCGGCGACCTCCTGGAACGAGCTGCGCCGTGAGGCGATCGAGGCGGAGCGGCACAACCTGCTGCACCCCGAGGAGGAGCAGCGCGTCCCGTACGTGACGCGGAAGCTGTCGGGCGCGGAGGGCCCCTTCGTGGCGGTCTCCGACTGGATGCGCTCGGTGCCGGACCAGATCGCCCGCTGGGTGCCGGGGACCTACCAGTCCCTGGGTGCGGACGGCTTCGGCTTCGCGGACACGCGCGGTGCGGCGCGGCGCTTCTTCCACATCGACGCGGAGTCGATCGTGGTCGCGGTGCTGACCGAGCTGGCGCGCGAGGGGAAGGTCGACCGGTCGGTGCTGAAGCAGGCGATCGACCGCTACCAGCTCCTCGACGTGACGGCGGCCGATCCGGGCGCGGCGGGCGGCGACGCGTAGGCGTCACGTCCGCCGGGTGCGCGTGAGCGGCTCCGCCGCGGGCGCGTGCGCCGGGAGGTGACCCGGAAGGGCGGCGGGGCCTCGGCTCCGCCGCCCTTCCGGGTTTTCTACGATGCGGGCATGACGGAAGAATCGGCGCAGGTCCGCTGGGAGCGGCGTACTCAGCGGCCGTTGCTCGCGCTCGCGCTGGCGTTCGCCCTCGCTTACGCCGTGCCGATCGTGGACAGCAGCGTCAGCCACTCGATGGCGGTCACCTGCACGGTGGTGGAGTGGGTCGTGTGGGGCGCGTTCGCCGGCGACTATCTCGTCCGGCTCGTGCTGGCGCCGGACCGGCGGGGGTTCGTGCGCGGCCACTGGCTGGACCTGGGCGCGGTGATCCTGCCGATGTTCCAGCCGCTGCGGCTGCTGCGGCTGGTGTCGACGTTGATGCTGGTGGGGCGGCGGGCGCGGATGGCGTCGCAGATCCGGCTGACGACGTACGTCGTGGGCACGGTCGTCGGGCTGCTGATGTTCGGTTCGCTCGCCGTGCTGTCGGTGGAGCGGGACTCACCGCACGGGAACATCAGAACGCTGGGCGACGCGGTGTGGTGGTCGTTCACCACGATGACGACCGTGGGGTACGGGGATCACGCCCCGACCACCGGTCTGGGCCGCGTGCTCGCGGTCGGCCTGATGCTGTCCGGCATCGCGCTGCTCGGTGTGGTGACGGCGAACATCGCGGCGTGGTTCATCGCGCGCTTCGAGAAGGACGACGTGGAGGAGCGCCGGCAGACGGCCGCGATCGAGGCGCTCACGGAGGAGGTGCGGGCGCTGCGGGCCCAGGTCGCGGACCTGTCGGGGGCCGTCCGTCCGGCGCCGGTGCCCGCCGAGCCGTCGCGTCAGGTGTAGTGCGGGGCGGGGCGGGCCGGGGCCTTCCGCCTCACCGAGGACGCCCCGCGGCCCGACAGCTCCCGCTGGGGCGTCGTCGAGCCGGGCTGCGCAGGTGCCGGGCGCCGGGCGCCGGGCGCCAGGTGCCAGGTGCCGGGTGCCGAGGGCACCTGCCCGCCGCGGTGGACCGGGGCCCGGCGGTCAGAGCAGGCCGTTTCCGGCGCCTGCCGAGTCGACGAGCCAGATGAGGGCGAGGAGCGTCTCGATCGCGCCCAGCACGAGGGCGATCAGCGCCGTGAGGGGACGGGGCCCGGCCCAGCTGCGTCCCATCGCCAGCCAGCCGCAGACCATCGCCACCGGGCCGAGGATGATCCCCAGCTGGAAGAACCCGACGATCGCGCAGACGACTCCGATGATGCCCAGCGTCGCGCGATCCGGCCCGGTCCGTGACCACGTCCGGCCACGTGAACGGGGGTGCCTGCGCGTGCCGTTTCCGAAGGCCGCCATCATCAACTCCTGAACTCCGAGGCCTTGTCGGCCAGTTCCGGTTCGATGTGCGGATACCCCCGTCGTCCCGCGGTAGACCTGCCGGTGCGCCGTGCGCCGTGCTCCGCGCTCCGGCCGGGAGGGATCCTGAGCGTCCGCACCCGGCCGGGTGAAAAAGGGGTGACGGGGCGGCCCTTGTCCGCCCCGTCACCCCTGCATCGTCGTCAGGACCCCGCCGGATGTGCCCTAGGTGTATTGATCACGAGCGTTGTTGACACTCGCCGGTGCTTGATCATGGCGAAGACCTCCGGTGTGGTGGAGCTGTCTAGGACTGCACCGC
>NZ_JBWKDS010000023.1:0-48278 GCF_056435845.1 Streptomyces sp. NPDC043867
CCCCCCCCCCCCCCCCCCCCCCCCCCCCCCCCCCCCCCCCCCCCCCCCCCCCCCCCCCCCCCCCCCCCCCCCCCCCCCCCCCCCCCCCCCCCACCGCCCTGTTCTGTCCGTTCTGTCCGCCCCGCCGTGCCCGGCCCGTCCCGTCCGTCCCCCTCGTCCGTCCCGTCCGTCCGTCAGTGGTGCCCGCCCGTCCGGGGTGCCCGCCGGTGGCGCCCGTACCGCTCGCTCCCCGGCCGCTCGCGGCCCCTGTGGTGCCCGCCGGTTCCGCTCCGGCCGTGCCCGTCGTCCGTCCGTTCTTCCGCCTGTACGCCGTAACCCCCCGCCTGTCCTGCTTGTCCGGAGGAGATTCAGCCGATGTCAGACAGCTCCCCCCTGCCGCCCGTGCTCCTGTCGTCCGAAGCGGAGCTGGCGCGGGACGCGCTCGCCACCCCGCTGCTCTCCCGCGCCGCGCGGCTCGCCCGCTGGGCCGGGCCGGACACGCGAGTGGGCGCGGGCGGTGAACTCGTCGAGGAGCAGCTCCCGCGGGCGGCCGGCGAACTCGGTCTCACCGGGGACGAGGCGGTGGCCCTCGCGAGCGAGGCCTGGCGGGTGGCCGTGGACGCCGGACTCGTCGAGGTCGTGGACGAGGAGGAGGGCACCGTCGCCGCGGGCGCCGACCTCGGACAGCTCACCGCCGGGGCGCCCCACGACGTGCTCGGCGTCTGGCTCGCCGCCCTGGAGACGGTGCTGGCCGACGCGAGCGTGCCGGACCTCGACGACCTGGTCGGCGCGATGGACGAGAACGGCACGGTCGACTTCTCCGCACTCGACTGGGACCCCGAGGCGGAGGCCGAGTTCCTCGACGGCGTGCTCGGCAACCTCTACCTGCTGACCGTCGGCGGCGAGGGCCCCGGCGGCAGCCCGGTGCCGCTGCCGGCGCTGGCCGCGTCGATGATCGTCCCCGACGACATGGGCGAGCCCACGAACGACGTGCTGGAGCAGGTGTCGGACGCGATGATGCGGCTCGACGACCAGTTCCGCCTCCTCGAACCGATCGGACTCGTCGAGTTCCAGCCCGTCGACGAGGCGCTGATGGCGGACGCCGACGAGGAACCGGCGACGATCGACGAGACGGACGTCTCGCGCTACGGGATGGTGCGGCTGACGCCGCTCGGGCTGTACGGGCTGCGGGCCCGGCTGCTGGAGTCCGGGATCGAGGCGCCCGCGGTCGGTGACCTCTCGGACAAGGGGGCCGACGCGCTGCTGGACGGCACGTCCGCGTTTCCCGCGGCGGCCGCCCAGGCCGAGACCGAGCAGTGGCTCGCCCGGCGGGAGGCGCTCGCCGCGGCCGGGGAACTGCTGGCGGCGGCCCGGGGCACCGACGCGGGCGCGCCCCTGCGCCGGCTGCGCTGCCAGCAGGCCCTGTCGCTCGTGGGGCCCGAGGCGGAGCCCGCCCTGCGAGAGGTGCTCGACGACGCGGAACTCGGAGGGCTGGCGCGGGTCTGGCTCACGGAGCGCGGTGCGGCCGACGTGCCGGCGCCCTCCGAGTCGATGGTGTTCTGGCTGACCATCGACACCCTGGCCGCGCAGCTCGCGGCCGAAGGCAACTCCGACGAGCTGCAGGGCCTCGTGGAGGGGCTCGCCCGGCAGCACGGCGGCTTCTTCGCGACGGCCTGGCGGGTCGACCACCCGGCGACGCCGGACGTCCTGGAGGCGATGGGGCGGCTGCACCCGGACCGGAAGGTGGCCAAGGAGGCCCGCAAGGCCGCGTTCAAGGCGCGGTCGCAGCAGGGGGGTTAGGCCGGCCGGGGGCGCCCTCAACCCCCTGCTGGGTCGAGGCCGGCCGGGGGCGCCCGCGGCGCAGTGACCTGCGCGGGCCGGCCCGGCGGGAAGGGCTGCGCCGGGCCGGCCGCCGCAGCCCCCTTCGGGCGTCGTCACGCCCGCGTCCGGTCAGCGCGGCCCTCGGATGCTGTCGATGATGCGGGTCCAGTTGTCGCCCCCGTGTCCGTTCTCGATCACGCGCCGGTAGTGGGCCTGCACGGCCAGCGGCAGAGCCGGGTCGAGTCCGAGTGACCTGCTGGTCTCGACGATGTGGTCGGCCGTCGCGCCCATCATGGTGACCGTGCTGAGGTCGCCGGGATGCTCTCCGGCGTCCAGCGCGGCGCCGGGGTTCTCCTCGCCGGCCCGCAGGACGGCGCCGATCGAGTCGGCGGAGGAGAGCAACTCGGGCAGCGCCTCCCGGGCCTTCATCCCCGCGGTGCCCAGCATCGCGGTGGCGTGCATCAGTGCGGACAAGGTGGTGAGGAACACCGTGAGTTGGGCCTGGTACATCATCTGGGCGAGGCCTGGGTCCTCGCCCAGATACCGCGGTGTCCCGAGCAGTTCCAACGCCGGCAGGTGGCTCTTCAGCGCCTCGTCGGGGCCGCTGTAGTAGACGTGGGCGGCCTCCGTGCCGACCATCGGCGCGGGGACCATGACACCTCCGGTGAGGAAGGCGGCGCCGTGGCCCGCCGCCCAGGCCGCCGCACCGCGTGAGCGGTCGGGAGTGTCCGAGCTCAGATTGACCAGCGTCCGCCCGGCGAGCGACGCGGTGGCGCCGTCGAGGATGCCGTACATCGCCCGGTAGTCGGTGAGGCTGAGGATCACCAGGTCGCTCGCCTCGACCGCCTCGCCGGGAGTCGCCGCCAGCGTCGCCCCGTCGGCGACGACGCCGTCGGCCCGGCCGGCGGTGCGGTTCCAGACGGTGACCGGGTGGCCGGCCGCGAGGAGGGTGCGGGTCATCGCCCGGCCCATCGGGCCGAGCCCGATCACGGTGACCGCGCTGTGCTGCGGATGGGTGTGGTTCCGTCGTTCGTTCACCCCGCCATGCTCGAAGAAGGCCGCCTTTCTCGGAAGTACCTACTATTTCCTGCGGTACTCACCTTTTGGTAAGGGGGATCAGTGATGGCCAAGGCACCGAGACGCGGGCCGTACATCTGCGGCATCGACGCCGCGCTGGACGTGGTGAGCGGCAAGTGGAAGGGGCTGATCCTCTGGGAACTCGACGCCCACGGCGTACGCCGCTTCGCCCAGCTCCGCCGCGGCCTGCCGGGAGTCAGCGAGAAGATGCTGACGCAGCACCTGCGGGAGATGGAGGAGGACGGCCTCGTGTACCGCGAGGTGTATGCCGAGGTGCCGCCGAGGGTGGAGTACTCCCTGACCGAGCACGGGCGCACGCTCAACCAGGCGCTCGGGCCGCTCGGTGCCTGGGGAAGCGAGCGGATGCGCCGCGAGGATTCGGAGACGGCCGACGCGGCCGGGACCCTGCCCGGGTAGGTGTCCCCGGCCGCGCCGGCCGCCGGTGGCCGGTGGATTCACGCAAGGGGGCCCCCTGACGTCGGGCCGTGTTCAACTCCCGTTCAGGCACGGGCGGGACGGTGGCGCCACAACGAGGCGCGCCACCCCCCGCACGCAGTCCCACTCCACCGTCACAGGAGACAGCATGTCGCTCACCCGCAGGGACTTCGCCAGACGATCCGCGCTCACCGGCGCCGGTGTCGCCCTGGCCGGCAGCGTCGGCGCCCTCGCCACCGCGCCGAACGCCCTCGCGTCCACCGACACCGAGCAGGGCGACGAGTCGGCGGACCGGCACGGGGGCGTCGGCTACGGACCGCTGATCCCCGACCCCGACGGCCTGCTCGCACTGCCCGCCGGCTTCAAGTACCGCGTCATCACCTACAGCGGCAGGACCAAGCTGGAGTCCGGCGAGTTCACCCCCTCCAACCACGACGGCACGGCCACCTTCGACGGGCCGCGCGGCGCCACCCTGCTGGTCAACAACCACGAGCTGGGCGGCGCCCGGTCCAAGTGGCAGTACCCCGTCCCGCTCACCGAGGGCCTGGTCTACGACCCGGCGGCGTCCGGCGGCTGCACGGTCGTCGAGGTGCGCCACGACCAGGTCGCCGAATGGGTCGGCATCGCCGGCACCGCCACCAACTGCGCGGGCGGCAGCACTCCCTGGGGCACCTGGCTCACCTGCGAGGAGACCGAGGACAAGGCCGGCCAGAACGGCATGACCAAGGACCACGGCTACGTCTTCGAGGTCGACCCCGAGGACCGCCGCCGCAACCGCGACCCGAAGCCTGTCAAGGCCCTCGGCCGCTACGCCCACGAAGCGGTCGTCGTCGACCCGAGGCGCGGCCGTCTCTACCTCACCGAGGACGCCTCGAACCCGAACGGCCTCCTGTACCGCTGGACCCCGCCGCAGGGCTTCGAGCACGGCCACGGCCGGCTGCGCGCCCTCGCCGACGACGCGGGCGCGCTCCAGGCGTTCAAGTGCTTCGACTCCGGCGGCCAGTTCGTCGACGACCTCTCGCGTGCCACCCGGATCGGCACCGTCTACGGCGTGGACTGGGTGGACGTCCCGGACCGCGACGCGAAGACCGTGTCCGTGCGCAAGCAGTTCGGCGCCGGCCAGGTCACCCGGGCCCGAAAGCTCGAAGGGATGTGGTGGGGCGACGGCGGCGTCTACATCGTCTCCTCCTTCGCCCGCGCGGAGAGCCCCGTCCAGCACGACGGCCAGGTCTGGTTCTACGACCCCAAGCGCCGCACCATGACCCTCAAGGTCCTCTTCGGCGTCAACACCGCCCCCGCCGAGGACGGCGCCTTCGACGGCCCCGACAACATCACCGTCTCCCCGTACGGCGGACTCGTCATCGCCGAGGACGGCGAGGGCGTCCAGCACCTGTTCGGCGCCACCGACAGCGGCCGCACGTATCCGATCGCGCGCAACGAGCTGAACATCGGCACCGAAGAGGCCCCGGAATACAGCGAATTCACCGGTGTCACTTTCTCGCCCGACGGCCGGACCCTGTTCGCCAACATCCAGACGCCGGGCATCATGCTGGCCATCACCGGCCCCTGGAAGCGCCAGAAGCGCGGCTGAAGTCCCGTCGGCAGCCGGGTGATTTAATTCGTTGGCCGGTGCCGCGGCCGCCCTCTTAGAGTGATGCGTGTCCAGGTGCGAAGGCAGGACCTGCTTCCACTCATAATGGGGCGGCCACGGGTTCGAATCCCGTCACCGGTACAACGCGCCGGTGTAGCTCAGGGGCAGAGCACCTACGTCGGTTCCGCCGACCTGAACTCTGGACACCACAACTTCATGCACCTCCCGGTGCGCGGGCCGCGGCTACTTCACTCCAAAAGAACCCCGCCGCAGCCGACTTGATCTCGGGAGGCGCAGCTCATGGTGGGTGCCCGGTGCGCAGGCAACGGTTACTTCATTCGGATCGGACGGCTGCGGGTTCGAGTCCCGTCATCGGCCCAGGGCCGAGGTAGCTCCATCGGTGGAGCATCCGGCAAGGTCCGTCGCCGACCCCTGATCTCGGGCACCCTCCATTCGCTGCGCCTCCCTCCGGAAAAGCGACGTCACCGTCGCCGACGAATTCGGGGGAATTCATCATGGCGCGATTCAACCTCAGGACCGCCAGGCCCAAGAGCACGTCGCGGGTCACTTCGACCGGCCGCGTCCTTCGCACCTACGAGGGCGGCCGCGGCCGGGAGCGCGACGCGCGCTCCGAACTCTTCCTGCTGGCGACAGCGAACTTCGTCTCGCAGAACACCTTCTACGAGTCCGGCGCCGACCGGGACGTCCGGTTCGCCGCCCTGGTGCGCACACTCGCCGTCGAGGACCCGTCGTGGACGGCGGGACTGCTCGGCTGGCTGCGCGGGGAGGGCAATCTCCGTACGGCCTCCCTCGTGGGCGCCGCCGAGTACGTGAAGGCGCGTCTCGGCGCGGGCGCCACGGACGGGCCCGCCAACCGCCAGGTCGTCGCCTCCGTCCTGCGACGCCCCGACGAGCCCGGCGAACTGCTCGCGTACTGGACCTCCCGCTACGGCCGCAACGTCCCCAAGCCCGTCAAGCGCGGTGTCGCCGACGCCGTACGGCGTCTGTACCACGGCAAGTCGCTGCTGAAGTACGACACCGCGTCCAAGGGGTACCGCTTCGGCGACATCCTCAACCTGGTGCACGCGGCGCCGGACCCGGACAAGCCGTGGCAGGGCGACCTGTTCCGGTACGCGCTGGACCGGCGCCACAACCCCGACACCGCCGTCCCGCCCGCGTCGAACCGGGTGCTCGTCGCACACCGCGAGCTGATGGCGCTGCCGCTCGGGGAGCGGCGGGCCGTGGTGACGGCGCCCGACGGTGCCGAGCGGCTCGCGGCGGCCGGCCTGACGTGGGAGGCGCTGGCGGGATGGCTGCAGGGGCCGATGGACAGGGCGGCCTGGGAGGCCGTCATCCCGTCCATGGGCGCGATGGCCCTCGTGCGCAACCTGCGCAACTTCGACGAGGCCGGGGTCGGGGACGAGGTGGCGGCGCGGGTCGCCGCGAGGATCAGCGACCCGGCGGAGGTGGCGCGCTCGCGCCAGTTCCCTTTCCGCTACCTCGCTGCGTACCGGCACGCGCCGTCGCTGCGCTGGTCGTACCCGCTGGAGCAGGCGCTCGCCCACTCGCTGGCCAACGTGCCGACGCTGGGCGGACGGACGCTCGTCCTCGTCGACCGGTCCGGCTCGATGTTCCACTCCCGGCTCTCGGAGCGTTCCGAGCTCAACTGGGCCGACGCGGCCGCGGTCTTCGGCACGGCGCTCGCGCTGCGCGCGGCGGACGCGGACCTCGTCGAGTTCGGGACGTCGAGCAACCGAGTGCCGTTCCGCAGGGGCGAGTCGGTGCTGAAGGTTCTGGACCGCTTCGGCGACCTCGGCGGCACCGACACGGTCGAGGCGGTGCGCCGGCACTACCGCAGGCACGACCGGGTGCTGATCGTGACCGACGAGCAGGCCATGTACAGCCACTACGGCGATCCGACCCAGCAGGTCCCGGCCGATGTCCCCGTCTACACGTGGAACCTGGCGGGCTACCGTCCGGGGCACGGCCCCTCGGGAAGGCCGAACCGGCACACCTTCGGGGGACTCTCGGACGCGGCCTTCCGGATGGTGCCGCTGCTGGAGGGGGCGCGGGACGCCGAGTGGCCGTGGGTCGCCTGAGCTCCGTACGACGGCGGTCCGCCCCGTGGACATCCGTCCCGGGGCGGGCCGCCCTCTTGTGGGCCGGGGAAGCCGACATCTAACATTTCAGTTCGTGGAGGCGATACGACCCGTGCGCCGGAGCCTGCTCAGGGACCGGGCGTACGAAGCGATACGGGACGCCATCGTGGCCGGTGACATCGCGCCGGGCGCGGTGGTGCGGGACGCCGAGCTCGCCGAGCGGCTCGGGCTGTCGCGCGCACCGGTGCGCGAGGCGTTCTCCCGGCTCGTCGCCGAGGGACTGCTCGAGTCCAAGCCGCAGAGCCACACCCGCGTGACTCCCGTGGTCGCCGCCGACGTGCGGGACGCCGCCGCCGTGGTGGGCGCCATGCACGTGCTGGCGGCGCGCACGGCGGTGCCCCGGCTCGACGCGCGGCAGATCGAGGCGATGCGCGAGGCCAACGCGCGGTTCGCGCGGGCGGTTCGGGACGCAGACGTGGACGCCGCGCTGCGTGCCGACGACGAGCTGCACGACGTCCTGCTGCGGGCCGGCGGGAATCGGGCGGCCGCCGCCACCGCCGCCCGTTACACCCCGCTGATCCGGCGGCTGGAGCGGCTCCGTTTCGGCGAGGGCGGCAACTGCCGCTCGGCAGGGCTGCACGAGCGGTTGATCGACGCCTGTGCCGACGGTGACGTGGACGAGGCCGTCCGCGTCACGGCGGAGATCTGGCGTGCCCTCGAAGAACTGGCAGATGTCGATGCCGGTGCCGATCCAGGTGTCGCGGCCGGTACCGGTGCCGATCCAGGTGTCGCCACCGGTACTGGTACCGGTACCGGTGCTGAAGCCAGTGCCAGTGCCAGTGCCAGTGCCGGTGCCGGTGCCGGTGAGAGCCGTGCCCGTGCCCGTGCCGGTTCCTGAGCCGGCGCCCGAACCGGGGAGGACCCCATGTCCCTTGACTCGTACGCGCGTTACCCGCTGCTCTTCGGGCCCTCGCCCGTGCATCCGCTGGAACGCCTGACCGGACACCTCGGGGGCGCCGCGCTGTGGGCGAAGCGGGAGGACTGCAACTCCGGTATCGCCTATGGCGGCAACAAGACCCGCAAGCTGGAGTACCTCGTCGCCGACGCGCTCGCCCAGGGGTGCGACACGCTGGTCTCCATCGGCGGGGTGCAGTCCAACCACACCCGCCAGGTCGCCGCCTGCGCCGCCCGCGCCGGTCTCAAGTGCGTCCTCGTGCAGGAGAGCTGGGTGGACTGGCCCGACGCCGTGTACGACAAGGTCGGCAACATCCTCGTCAGCCGGCTCGCGGGCGCCGACGTACGACTCGTACGGGCCGGGTTCGGGATAGGGGTCAAGGAGAGCTGGGAGCGGGCGCTGCGCGAGGTCGAGGAGTCGGGAGGCAGGCCGTACGCCATTCCGGCGGGGGCCTCGGACCATCCGCTCGGCGGCCTCGGCTTCGCCGGCTGGGCCCGTGAGGTCGCCGGGCAGGAGAGGGAGCTGGGCGTCTTCTTCGACACCGTCGTGGTGTGCTCGGTGACCGGGTCCACCCAGGCCGGGATGGTCGCCGGATTCGCCGCGCTCGCCGAGGCGGGCGGACGGCCGCGGCGCGTCCTCGGGATCGACGCGTCGGCGGACCCCGCCCGCACCCGCGAGCAGATCGCGCGGATCGCACGGAACACGGGCCGGCTCATCGGCGTGGAGGCGGAGCTGACGGAGGCCGACGTCGAGCTGGACGAGCGATACCACGCGGGCACGTACGGCGTGCCCGACGAGGCCACGCTGGAGGCGATGCGGCTCGCGGCACGCACCGAGGGGATGGTCACCGACCCCGTCTACGAGGGGAAGTCGATGGCCGGCCTGGTCGACCTGGTCGCGCGCGGCGAGATCGGGCGGGACTCGACGGTGCTGTACGCCCACCTCGGCGGGCAGCCCGCTCTGAACGCCTACAGCGCGCTGTTCTGAGCCGGGGGCTGCCTCCGTCCAGGGCTGGCTAGGATGCGGAGAGGGTCCCCGGTTGGCGAGGAGCAGCTGAATGGCACAGGTGGGCGCGGGTGCGGCCAAGCCGATGCGGGCCGACGCGCGGCGGAACCACGAGCGGTTGCTCAAGGAGGCCGCCGCCGCTTTCGCCGAGCACGGGGCGGGTGCGTCGCTGGACGACATCGCCAAGCGGGCGGGGGTCGGGTCCGGCACGCTGTACCGGCATTTCCCCACGCGGCAGGCGTTGTTGGAGGCGGTGTACGTCGACCGTGTCGAGGCGATCGCGGCGCGGGCGGACGAGATCGCGGGGGAGCTGCCGCCGGGCGAGGCGCTGGTGGAGTGGCTGTACGAGCTCGGCGAGGGCATGATCCAGGTCCGCGGCTGAGGGCGCTGCTGGGGCCGGCTGTCGCGGGCGGGAGTGCCGCGGTGCTGAGTACGTGCGGGGACTCGGTGAAGGGGGCGGCCGGGCGGCTGGTGGGGGCGGCTCAGCGGGAGGGGACGCTCCGGGGGGACGTGGAGCCGGTCGAGGTGCTGCGGCTGGTGCACGGGGTGGTGACGGCGTCGGAGCTGGGCAGCGGTGGGGGGACGTGCATCCGGCGGTATCTGTCGCTGCTGACGGAGGGGTTGCGGGGGCCGGGGTAGGCCTTGTCGGCCGGGGTGCGGGGCGGGTGCCCTTGCCGCCCGGGGTCGGCTCGCGCCGGTGCGTCCGCGTGGGCCGGGGTGGGGTGCCTTGGCTTCGGAGGGTGGCGCCCACGCCGGTGGGTGGGCGCCCTCGCTGCGGTGGGTGGGTCGGGGCCGCGCCGGTACATCCGCCCGTTGCATGTCGGGCGTGCGGCTTGGCCACGGGGGTGGGCCGGCGCTTCCTGCCCGACCTGCAACGGGCATTTGATGTACCGGCACGGCCCCTCCTGTAGCGGGGCGGGTGCCGGCCGTACCGATTGCGGTGCGGGCAACGGGCCGGGGCCGGCCTCCCCGGGCAGCGGGTCCGTTCAGCTTGCCGGGGACGGTGGGCGCGGGCGGCACCCTGTCGGCGCCGGGCTCCCCTGCCGCCCCGGCGACCGCTGAACGCGTCGAGGGGCTGGTGCACAGGGGGCGCCCGGCGCTCCTGGGCTACAGGGCGCCCGCGGACGGCTTGACCATGCCGCGGACCGTGCGGGACTTGACGAAGTCGCCCAGTGCCGTCATCTCCCACTCGCCGGAGAACTGCTTGATCAGCTTGGCCATCATGACGCCGGTCTGCGCCTCGGCGTTGGTGAGGTCGAAGCGGACCAGCTCCTCGCCGGAGGCGGCGTCGATCAGGCGGCAGTAGGCCTTGGCGACCTCGGTGAACTTCTGGCCGGAGAAGGAGTTGACCGTGAACACGAGCCCGGTGACCTCCTGGGGGAGCCGGCCGAGGTCGACGACGATCACCTCGTCGTCACCGCCGCCCTCGCCCGTGAGATTGTCGCCGGAGTGCTTGATCGCGCCGTTCACGATGGAGAGCTTGCCGAAGTAGCAGCTGTCGATGTGGTTGCGCTGCGGTCCGTACGCGATGACCGAGGCGTCCAGGTCGATGTCCTTGCCGCGGAACGCGGGCTCCCAGCCGAGGCCCATCTTGACCTGGGAAAGGAGCGGGCGGCCGCCCTTGACCAGGGACACCGTCTGGTTCTTCTGGAGGCTCACCCGGCCCTTGTCGAGGTTGATCTTCCCGGACGGGGGTGCGGGCGCGGCGGCGGGCGGCGCGGCCGGGGCCGGCGGGGCGACCGCGGGCTGCGCCGGCGGCGGGGCCGGGGCGGCGGCGGGCGCCGGCTCCTCGACCGTCACGCCGAAGTCCGTGGCGATGCCGGCGAGGCCGTTCGCATAGCCCTGGCCGACCGCGCGGGCCTTCCAGGCGCCGTTGCGCAGGTAGATCTCGACGATCACCAGGGCCGTCTCCGTGCCCAGCCGGGGCGGGGTGAAGGACGCCAGGACGGAGTTGTCGTCCGCGCTGCGGATGGTGGCCGTGGGCTCGACGCCCTGGAAGGACTGGCCCGCGGCGTCGGGGCTCGCGGTGACGACGATCTTCTCGATGCCCGGGGGGACCGCGGCCGTGTCGACGGTGATCGCGTCCGGTGCCGAACCCCCGCCGGAGCGGTAGGTGACACCGGGGCCCGCGGGCTGGTTGTAGAAGATGAAGTCGTCGTCGGAGCGCACCTTGCCGTCGGCGGTGAGCAGCAGGCCCGAAACGTCGAGCCGCACGGGAGCGGCGACGTCCACCGTCACGCGGGTGACGGGGAGAGGGATGTTCGAGCCGGGGGTCATGACTGTCATGCCGGGTGAACGACCGACACCGCTTTACCGTTCCCTTACCCGACGGCCAATCGGGTCATCGTCGGTTGCGGGGGTGGTCGCGGGCCGTGCGTTCGTTGCCGTGCCGGTAGTTCCCGGTCCAGCGGGCCATGACGAGCTGCGGGTCCCCGGCCGCGATCTCGGCCAGGAACCGCCCGGCCCGGGCGCCGCGCAGCGTGCCCGCGGGGCGGCCGCGATGCGTGATCACGACCGTGCCGTCGGCGTGCTCCTCGTACCGGAATCCCTGGGGTGCTGGCATGGCCGGATGCTGGGCGCCCGGCCATGACCGGGGACAGGGAATTCACGGGGTCACGACGATCTTGCGGCCCACGCCCGCGGCGAACTGCTCCAGGGCCTGCGGGTAGCTCGTCAGCGGCAGCCGGTCGCTGATGAAGACGTCCGGGTCGAGGACACCGTTCGCGAAGAGCTCGGCCGCCCGCTCGAAGCTGTGCAGGACGGCCATGGAGCCGGTGATGGTGATCTCCTGGTTGTAGATGCGGTACGGGTCGATGGTGACGCGGGTCGCGTAGTCGGCGACGCCGAACTGGAGGAAGGTCCCGGCCTTGGCCACCCGGTCCAGGCCGTCCTGGATCGCGGCGCCGTTGCCGGTGGCGTCGACGACCACGTCCCAGCCCTGGGGCCGGTCCAGCTCGTCGGCGCTGGTGGCGGACGCGGAGACGCCGAGCAGCTGGGCGGTGGACAGCCTCTGCTGGTTGAGGTCCACCACGTCCACGCTCGCCGCGCCCGTGCGCTTGGCCAGCTCCAGCATCATCAGGCCCATCGTGCCCGAGCCGTAGATCAGGACATGGGCGCCGAGGCGGGAGTTGAGGACGTCGTAGCCGCGGACCGCGCACGACAGGGGTTCGACGAGGGCCGCGTCCTGGGTGCGGACGTGCTCGGGGAGCTTCACGCAGTTGGCCACCGGGGCCAGTGCGTACTGGGCGGCGCCGCCCGCCGTGGTGACGCCGATGGCGGCCCAGCGTTCGCAGAGGTTGTTGTGGCCGTTGCGGCACTGGCGGCACTCGTGGCAGTAGAGGGACGGGTCCACCGCCACCCGGTCGCCGATCGCGAGCTCGGTGACCCCGGTGCCGATCCCGACCACCTCGCCCGCGAACTCGTGTCCCGGCACGATCGGCAGCCGGGGGGCGAACTCACCCTGGAGGATGTGCAGATCGGTGCCGCACAGACCGCAGGCCGCGACCTCGACGACGACCTCGCGGGGCCCTGGCGTCGGGTCCGGGACCTCGGCGACGACGGCCTTGCCCACGGACTCGATGACGGCGGCCTTCATTTCACGGCTCCCAATGACAGGCCCTGGACCAGCTTGTCCTGGGCGGCGAACCCCGCGGCGAGCACCGGCAGGGAGATGACGAGCGACGCGGCGCACACCTTCGCCAGGAACAGGCCCTGGCTGGTGATGAAGCCGGTCAGGAAGACGGGCGCCGTCTCGGCCACCACTCCGGTGAGCACCCGGGCGAAGAGCAGCTCGTTCCAGCTGAAGATGAAGCAGATCAGCGCGGTCGCCGCGATGCCGGGGGCGGAGATCGGGGCCACGATGCGGGTGAGGACCGTCGGCAGCCGGGCGCCGTCGATCCGCGCGGCCTCGATGACCGCGACCGGGACCTCGGCGAGGAAGGACTGCATCATCCACACCGCGATCGGCAGGTTCATGGAGGTGTAGAGGATGACGAGGAGCCAGATGTTGTCGAGCAGGCCGGTGTTCTTCGCGAACAGGTAGATCGGCAGGAGGCCCGCGACCACCGGGAGCATCTTCGTGGAGAGGAAGAAGAACAGGACGTCCGTCCACTTCCTCACCGGCCGGATGGACAGCGCGTACGCGGCGGGCAGCGCCAGCAGCAGCACGCACAGCGTGGAGGCGACGGACGCCACCGTGGAGTTGATCAGGGACGGCCAGGGGCTCGCGCCGCCGCCGGAGCCGAAGAACTCGCGGTAGCCGTCGAGGGTGAGGGAGGCGGCGAACGACGGCGGGTTCGTCGCCGCGTCCGATTCGGAGTGGAAGGACGTCAGGGCCATCCAGGCGACGGGCAGGAAGAAGACCAGGCCGGCCAGCCAGGCGAGCAGGCCGAGGCCCGCGCCGCGGGTGCGGCGGCTGCGTACGGGTGCGGCGGTGGCGCTCATGCGCGGGACGCCTCCTCGCTGAACAGGGACGACACCACGCGCAGGGCGAAGGTCGCGATGATGATCGAGCCGATGACGACGAGGACGCCCGCGGCGGAGGCGAGGCCGTTCTCGTGGGCCTGGTAGAAGCTCTGGTAGACGGTGTAGGGCAGGTTCGCGGTGCCGAGGCCGCCTGAGGTGATGGTGAAGACGGCGTCGAAGTTCTGCACGATGTAGATCGAGCCCAGCAGGGCGCCGAGTTCCAGATAGCGGCGCAGGTGGGGGAGTGTCAGGTGGCGGAAGACCTGCCAGTCGCTCGCGCCGTCGACGCGGGCCGCCTCGACCTGCTCGTGGGAGCTGCTTTGCAGCCCGGCCAGCAGGATCAGCATCATGAACGGCGTCCACTGCCAGATCAGTGAGGCCTCGACCGCCAGCAGCGGGGTGTTGGATATCCAGTCGGGCTGGGGGCCGCCCACATAGTGCAGGAGCCCGTTGAAGAGGCCGTACTCCGGGTTGTAGAGCACATGCTTCCAGAGGAGCGCCGCGGCCACCGGGACCACCAGGAACGGGGCGATGAGGAGCGTGCGGACCAGGCCCCGGCCGCGGAACCTCCGGTCCATCAGCAGGGCGAGGCCGAGGCCCGCCACCAGGCTGACGACGACCACGGCGGCGGTCAGCAGGATCGTGGTGAGGACCGACTTGCGCAGGTCCGGGTCGGTGAGGACGTCCGCGTAGTTGGCGAAGCCGGTGAAGTGACGGGCTTTCGGATAGAGGGAGTTCCAGTCGAAGAAGGAGATCACCAGCGTGGCCACGAAGGGCAGCTGGGTCACGGCGATCATGAAGATCAGGGCGGGGAGCAGGGGAGCCCGGGTGGCCCAGGCGCGCAGCCGCCCGGAGGGCTCGCGGGTGGTGCGCGCGGGAGCGGTGGCGATCGGGGCTGTCGTCGTGGCGGTCATCGTCCCTCGTACTCCTCGGAGATCTGCTCGGCCAGCCGCTGGGACTTCTTCAGGGCCGACTCGACGGACTGGCGTCCGGCGACGGCCGCGCTGATCTCCTGCGAGACCTTGGTGCCGAGATCGGTGAACTCGGGGATGCCGACGAACTGGATGCCGGGAGCGGGCCGCGGCTGCACCCCCGGGTCGCGGGGCCGGGCGCCCTCGATGGCCGCCCGCGTCATGTCCTGGAACGCGGCCGCCTCCTTGCGGTACGCGGCGTTCGTGTACGTCGAGGCGCGCTTGCCGGCCGGGACGTCGGACCAGCCGACCTGCTCCCCGACGAGCTGCTCGTACTCCTTGCCCGACGCCCAGGAGACGAACTTCCAGGCCTTGTCCGGGTTGTGGGATGCCTTCTGCATGCCCCAGGCCCAGGTGTAGAGCCAGCCGGAACTCGCGGTCTTCTCGACCGGTGCCGGCGCGTAACCGATCCTGCCCTTGACCGGGGACTTGGCCGACTCCAGCGAACCGGCGGCGGAGGTGGCGTCGTACCACATGGCTGTCTTGCCCTGGGTGAGGTTGTTGAGGCACTCGGCGAAGCCGGACTGCGCGGCGCCGGACTCGCCGTGCTCACGGACGAGGTCCACGTAGAACTTCGTCGCCTTCAGGAACTCGGGGGAGTCCAGCCGGGCCTGCCAGTCCTGGTCGAACCAGGTCCCGCCGAAGGTGTTCACGACGGTCGTCAGCGGCGCCATGATCTCGCCCCAGCCGGGCAGTCCCCGCAGGCAGATGCCCCGCATGCCGGGCTCGGCGCCGTCCACCTCCGCGGCGAGGTCCGCGACCTGCCGCCAGGTCGGGTGCGCGGGCATCTTCAGGCCCTTCTCGGCGAACACGTCCTTGCGGTACATCAGGAACGACGACTCGCCGTAGAAGGGCTGCCCGTAGAGCTTGCCGTCGTCGGCGGTCAGGGACTGCCGCATGGGCTTCAGCACGTCCTTCTCGTCGTACGCGGGGTCCTCGCGGACGTACGAGTCCATCTCGTGCAGCCAGCCGTTCCTGGCGTAGATCGGTATCTCGTAGTTGCTCAGGGTGGCGACGTCGTACTGGCCGGCCTGGTTGGCGAAGTCCTGGCTGATCTTGTCGCGGACGTCGTTCTCGGGGAGGACGGTGAAGTTCACCCTGATGCCGGTCTCCTTGGTGAAGTGGGCGGCGGTGAGCTTCTGCAGTTCGACCATCTGGGGGTTGTTGACCATCAGGACGTTGATGGAGTTGCCGCCGGAGCCGGCTCCGCCCGCCCCGGCCCAGCAGCCGGAGAGCAGCGGGGCGAGCAGCGTCCCTGCGGCGGCCGCGGCGAGCGCGCGCGGCCTCCGTCGGCTCTGGGTTCGCATGGATCGCTCCTGGACGTAGGGGAGTCAAGGGATGGCAGTGGGCATGGCGGGGCCCTGCACGGCGCGTCGGGTGCGGTGAGCGGGGGCCGGGGAACTGGTCAGACGCGGATGACCTGCGGGCCCTGCAGCGAGTAGCGGTGGGCCTCGGAGGAGGGGAGCAGGGTGCTGGTGACGATCGCCTCCAGCGCGCTGACGTCGGCGAACCGGCAGAAGCTGACCGCTCCGAACTTGGTGTGCACGCCCGCGAAGACGGTGCGCCGGGAGGCCCGGATCGCCTGTGCCTTGACCTCGCTGACCGCCGGGTCGGGTGTGGTGAGGCCCCGTTCGCGGGAGATGCCGTTGGCGCCGATGAACGCCAGGTCGATGACGAAGCCGGCGAGCATCTTCGTCGTCCAGTGGTCCACGGTGGCGAGCGTGCCGGGGCGGACCCGGCCGCCGAGCAGCAGGACGGTCGTGTTGTCGGCCTCGGCGAGTGCGCCCGCCGTGGCCAGCGAGGCGGTGACCACGGTCAGCGGCCGGTCCCGGGGCAGCGCCTCGGCGATCAGCTGCGGGGTGAACCCCTCGTCGACGAAGACCGTCTCGGCGTCCCCGACCAGTTCGGCGGCCGCGGCGGCGATACGGCGCTTCTCGGGGACATGGCTGGTGGTGCGGAAGGCGAGCGTCGTCTCGAAGCCGGCGCTCTCCACGGGATAGGCGCCGCCGTGGGTGCGCCGCACCAGACCGTGGTCCTCCAGGGTGCGCAGATCACGCCGGACGGTCTCCTTGGCGACGCCCAGTTCGGCGGCGAGCGTGGTGACGTCCACCGCGCCGGTGCGGCGCGCGGCCCGGACGATCTCGCGCTGACGTTCTTCCGCGGTCATGGCGGTCATTGCTCCCTGCTGGACTGCCCGTTCGGGCCCGGTGAGGCCCACGTGGGAAGTTCTACACAGGGTTCTGGCCGGTGACCAGGCCTGTTGCGTGCCCGATGGCGCCCGGCTGTGCCCGTTTCACAGGCGGGTTGACCGTGCCGGACCTGCGGCGGAGCCCGGCGGGGGGTGGATTCGGGCAGTCGCCGTGCCCGGACGGCGGGGGGGGGGGGGGGGGGGGGGGGGGGGGGGGGGTGGGGGTTGTGGCGTGGTGGGGGGGGGGGAGTTCGACTCCCCCTCCCCCCCCCCCCCCCCCCGCTGCTGCGCTCCTGTCACCCGGTCAGTGCGGCCAGATCGGCGGGTCGGTGACGAAGTGGCCGCCCAGGTACGCGTGGTCCGGGTTGTCCGGGTCGAGCTCGCCCTGCTCGGCGACGAGCTTGCCGGCGTACGGCTCGGAGTCGTCCTGCGGTTCGTAGCCGAGCGCCAGCGCGCTCGTGAGGTCCCACCACAGGCGGGTGTTGGCGGACGAGCCGTAGACGACGGTGTGCCCGACGTCCTTCGCGGTCAGGGCCGCGTGGAAGAGGCGGGCGCCGTCCGCGGGGCTCATCCACACGGAGAGCATGCGGACGCTGGTGGGCTCGGCGAAGCAGGAGCCGATCCGCACGGAGACCGTCTCCAGGCCGTGCTTGTCCCAGTAGAACTGGGCGAGGTCCTCGCCGAAGGACTTGGAGAGGCCGTAGAAGGTGTCGGGGCGGCGCGGGGTGTCGACGGGGATCAGCTCGCCGGGGGCGAACGGCGCCTCTCCCCGCGGTCGCGGGGTGAAGCCCACCGCGTGGTTGGAGGAGGCGAAGACGATGCGGCGGACCCCTTCTTCGAGGGCGGCCTCGTACAGGTTGTAGGTGCCCTCGATGTTCGCCTTGACGATCTTGTCGAAGGAGGCTTCCAGGGAGATGCCGGCGAGGTGGATGATCGCGTCGACGCCCCGTACCGCCTCGCGCAGGGCCACCCGGTCCGAGAGGTCCGCGGTGATCGCGCCCGGTTCGCCGTCCACGGGGAGCACATCGAGGAGCCGCAGCTCGTATCCGTACCGCGGCAGCAGTTCCCGCATGAGGGTGCCGAGTCCGCCGGCGGCGCCGGTGAGCAGAACGGTTCGCGGAGCGGGCATCCTCGGATCTCCTTGGGTCGGCAGCCGCAATCATACGTATGCGTGTATGACATTCACATTCATGGACACGCTAGGGATCGGCGGCGCCCCGCGTCAAGTGTCCCGCGGCGGCGGCCGATCCGCCGCTGGGTTGCGGGTTTGCGCGCTTGACCGGCCCCGAGGTCGCGGCTTAGCGTGGTCGCGTTCAGAAATATAGACGTGGATCAGAGACGTGCACTGTGTGGTGTGTGCGTGAGCGCCGGGGACGGCGCGGCGCGCCGGGCGCCGTGCCTGTTCAGGGAGAGCCCGTGACGCCAGCCCCGCTCGCCGCCCGACTGCGTGCCCCCAGCGGCCCGTTGTTCTTCCCCGTCACCGCGTACGGCCCCGACGGCTCCGTCGACCTCGACGTCTACCGCGAGCATGTCCGCCGCGGCGTCGAGGCCGGTGCCGCGGCGGTCTTCGCCTGCTGCGGCACGGGAGAATTCCACGCGCTCACCCCCGAGGAGTTCGAGGCGTGCGTGCGGGCGGCCGTCGAGGCGGCGCGGGGACGGGTGCCGGTCGTCGCCGGCGCCGGTTACGGGACCGCGCTCGCCGTCCGCTTCGCCCGGCTCGCCGAGGCGGCCGGCGCGGACGGACTGCTCGCCATGCCGCCGTACCTCGTCGTCGCCGGACAGGAGGGCCTGCTGCGGCACTACCGGGAACTCGCCGCCGCGACCGCTCTCGACGTCGTCGTCTACCAGCGCGACAACGCCGTGTTCACGCCCGGGACCGTCGTCGAACTGGCCCGCACCGAAGGGATCATCGGTTTCAAGGACGGGCTCGGCGACCTGGACCTGATGCAGCGCACCGTGAGCGCGGTGCGCTGCGAGGTGCCGGGGGACTTCCTGTACTTCAACGGGCTGCCCACCGCCGAACTCACCGGACTCGCCTACCGCGGCATCGGCATCACCCTGTACTCCTCCGCCGTGTTCTGCTTCGCCCCGGAGATCGCGCTCGCCTTCCACACGGCGCTGAACTCCGGCGACGACAGCACCGCCAACCGCCTGCTCGACGGGTTCTACCGGCCCTTCGTCGACCTGCGCGCCCTCGGCCGCGGGTACGCCGTCTCCCTCGTCAAGGCGGGGGTACGCCTGCGGGGGCTCGACGTGGGAGAGGTCCGGCCGCCGCTGCACGAGCCGCCCGAGGAGCACGTCAAACAGCTCGCCCAGCTGATCGACCGGGGCCACGCGCTGATCGAGGAGGGCCGGTGAACGGGCCGCACGGCCGGACGGGGCAGCTGCCGGCGTCCGCCTTCGTCTACCCCTGGGACGTCAACGGCGACCCCGGCGCCCCGGCCCGCGTCGCCCGGCTCGGCGTGCGCGCGGTGACACTCGCCTCCGCCTACCACTCCACCCGCGCCCTCACCCCCCGGCACCCCCGGCACCGGATCGTCACCGCCGCGCACGCCGCCGTGCTGTACCCGCCGGACGCCGCGCGGTGGAACGGGCGCCGGCTGCGGCCGTACCCGGCCGGGGACTGGGCGCCCGGGGACGCCTACGGGGAGGCCGCCGCCGCCCTCGCGGACGCCGGGCTCGACGTGCACACCTGGGTCGTGCTCGCCCACAACTCCCGGCTGGGCGAGGAGTTCCCGGACACCTCCGTGGTCAACGCCTACGGGGACCGCTATCCGTGGGCCCCCTGCATCGCGCAGACCGGCACGCGCGCGTACCTGGCCGACCTCGCCGTCGAGGCGGCGGTGCGGCCCGGAGCCGTCGGCACCGAGCTGGAGTCGCTCGGCTGGTACGGGCTCGCCCACCTCCACGCCCACGACAAGACGGCGGGGGTGGACCTCGGTGAGGCCGGGCAGTACCTGATGTCGCTGTGCTTCTGCCCCGCGTGCCGTGCCGGATACGCGGAGCTGGGACTGGACCCGGACGACACGGGGGCCGCGGTGCGGCGCGCCCTGGAGCCGGTCTGGCGGGGGGAGACGCCCGGCGGGGGCTGGGAGGCGGTGGAGAAGCTCCTCGGCGGCGAACTCGCCGCGGCCACACGTGCGTGGCGGGACTCCGTCGCACGCTCGCTCCAGTCTCGGACCGTCACCGCCGTCCGCGCCGCCGCCCCCGAGGGGTTCCGCATCCTGCTCCACGCGGATCCGGTGGCGTACCACTGCGGCGCGAACGCGGGAGTGGATCCCGGGCACATCCTGTCGGTCGCCGACGGCGTCGTCGTGCCCTGCTCCGGGGGTCCCGGGCTGCTGACCCCCTTCGCCGAGCAGCGCGTCGCCGGGAGCGTGCTCGCCGCCAACTTCACTGTGGTGCGCGGGATGGGCGGCAGCCCCGCGACGCTGGGCGCGGACCTGGCGCGGGCCGCGGCCCTCGGCGCCACCGAAGTACGCCTGTATCACGCGGGACTGGCGTCCGACGAGGACCTGTCGCTCGTGGAGGAGGCGCTCGCCCGGCGCGGCTGAGCCCGCAGCAGCGGCACGGGCGTCACCAGGAGAGCCACGCCGAGCACCGCCAGCACGATCCGGTGGGGGACCAGCTCGACCAGGCCCGCGCCCAGCGCCAGACCCATCGCGTTCGGCGCGAACAGCAGCGTGCCCGCCGTCGCCGAGACCCGGCCGAGCAGGGCGTCCGGTGTCTCGCGCTGGACCGCGGACAGCGCGGCGATCAGGACGCAGGGCAGACCGAGTCCCGCCAGCGCGCTGCTCACGAGGGCCACGGCATCGGAGGGAACCGCCCGCGCCGCCACGGCGACGGCGGTCAGGACGATGCCGCAGGCCGCGTAGCGCGGGGCGCCGAGGCGGCGCAGGAGGGGGCCCGAGGCCAGACCGGTGAGCACCGAACCGGCGCCCTGGACCGTGTAGAGCACGCCCGCGTACGCGGGTGCGTGGCCGAGGCCGGCCACCACCGCGTGGAGCAGCGCGCCGCAGACGCCCGTGAGGAGCATGGTCGTACCGCCCGCGACGACGAGCGGGCGCAGCGTGGCATGACCGCGGAGCGCGCGGACCCCCTCCGCCGTCCGCGTGCGCAGATCCGCCGGGGGCGGCGGCGGCTTCGCCTCACGGACGCGCAGGAGTGCGCACAGGCCCCCGGCGAGCACGAAGGTGAGCGCGTCCAGGAGGGCGACCCGCGTACCGCCGTACGCCGTGTACAGGCCCGCTCCGGCGAGCGGGGCGACCAGTTTCATGCCCTCGTTGGCCGCCATGCGCAGGCCGTTGAAGTCGCCGAGCAGATTCCGGTCGACCGCCGTCGCGACCAGGGCCGCCTCCGCCGCGTCCTGGACGACGCCCGTGGCGCCATGGACGAGGAGCACGGCGAGGAGCACCCAGACGGTGTCCGCGGAGTCGACGGCGCACAGGGGCAGGACCAGGGCGGCCATGCCCAGGTTCGTCCACACCAGCAACGGCCTGCGGCGGGCGCGGTCCGCGAGGGTGCCCAGGAGGGGGCCGGCCAGGGTGGGGGCCCAGAGGGCGAAGAGGCAGAGCGCGGCCAGGCCGTCGGAGCCGGTCAGGTCCTTGACCCAGATGCCCGACACCAGCCACATCGCCGACGAGCCGAACCCCGACACCACCACCGCGGCCAGGTACGGCCCCGCGTCGCGGTCCCGCAGGACACGCGTCACCGTCCATGTCGTCATGGACCGTCATCGTGCGCGTAAGGCCCCCTCACCGGGATCGGGCAACTGCCCTACCGGGCCGCGCCGGTGACGGCCGGCGCGCCCCGGCGGATCGGCCGTCCGCCAGATGGCGGACGGCGTCGGCGGCACGGCCGGCGAGGGCGAGGGTCCCGCGCGGGGCGAGGACGCGGCGCAGCCGCGGCAGCGGGCGGTTGCCCGCCGCGTCGAGGATGACGTCGTGGCGGGTACGGCCCCCGGTGACGTCCTCGCGGGTACGGTCGACGACCCCGGCGGCCACCGGGGAGCGGACGAGGTCCGCGCCGGCGGGGCCGCGGACACCGGTCACCCGCGCGCGGACCCCCTCGACGGGTCCGGCGCCGTCCCGGCCGCGGACGGGGCCCATCGTGCCGGTCATCGGAATCTCCCCGTCAGGCCCGTAGCGGCCGGCGCGCCTCTCCTCGCCCGCGCGATCGGCCTGAGCGGCCGTGACCCCGGCCGGCAGCCGTAGGAATCCGTCCCCGGCCGTTTTTCTCGGAACTTCTTTTGTCCGAAGCGTTGACGAAACACGGGCGCGCTTCTAGCTTCAACGCGTCGTACTTCGTACGTCATATATGAGACGCGATACACGAGATCAGATGTACGCGATCCGCATGTGAGATCCGAGAGGCGCGCATGACCTCTGTGCCCACACCGATCCCGTCCCGCACGCAGTACGTGCTGGAGGGCATCAAACACCGCATCCTGACCGGGCAGCTGACCCCGGGGCAGGCCCTGGTCGAGACCGAACTCGCCGCACAGTTCGGGGTGTCGAAGACCCCCGTGCGCGAGGCGCTCAAGACCCTCGCCGGCACCGGGCTCGTCGTGATGAACCAGTACAAGGGCGTCACGGTGCGCATGGTGGACGCGGACATGGCGCGCGAGGTGTACGACGTGCGGCTGCTGCTGGAGCCGGAGGCGCTGCGGCGGGCGGTGCGGCGCGGGGCCTCCCTGGACGCGGCCCGCGACGCCCTCGGCCGTTCCGACGAGGCCGCCGACACCGCCGAACGCTCCCTCGCCAACCGGGAGTTCCACCGCGCCCTGTACGTGTCCTGCGGCAACCCGCTGCTCGGCCGGATGCTGGACGAGGTCCGGGACCAGGCCGCCCTGGTCTCCGCGGTCGCCTGGGCCGCCGACCCGTCCTGGGAACGCGAGGCGACCGAGCACCGGGAGATCCTGCGGCTCGCCCTGGACGGTGACGCCGACGGCGCGGCCGGCGCCCTCCACGCGCACATCGCGTCGTTCGTGCAACGGGCCTTCCCGGAGGTCCAGGGAGAGGACGGTCAGGCATGACAGCGACGTACGAGACCCAGCGGGCGGCGCTCGCCGAGGTCGTGGCGATCCCCGTGACCCCGTACGCCGAGGACGGCACGATCGACCGCGACACCCACCGGGTGCTGCTGCGGCGGCTGCTCGACGGCGGCGTCCGCACCCTCACCCCGAACGGCAACACCGGCGAGTTCTACGCCCTCACCCCCGGGGAGCGGCAACTCGTCACGGAACTGACCGTCGAGGAGGCGGGGGACCGCGCCGTCGTCCTGGTGGGCGTCGGCCACGACGTGCCGACCGCCGTCGCCTCCGCACGCCACGCCCGTGAACTGGGCGCGCAGATGGTGATGGTCCACCAGCCGGTGCATCCGTACGTGTCCGACGGGGGGTGGGTCGACTACCACCGGGCCATCGCCGAGGCCGTGCCCGAACTGGGCGTCGTACCGTACCTGCGCAACCCGCTGCTCCCGGGCGCCCGGCTCGCCGAACTCGCCGACGCCTGCCCGAACGTCGTCGGTGTGAAGTACGCGGTCCCGGACGCGGCACGCTTCGCGGCCTTCGCCCGGGACGCCGGCCTCGAACGGTTCGTGTGGGTGGCCGGGCTCGCCGAGCCGTACGCGCCCTCGTACTTCTCCGCGGGCGCCACGGGATTCACCTCGGGGCTCGTGAACGTCGCCCCCGCCGTCTCGCTGAACATGATCGAAGCGCTCCGGTCGGGGGACTACCCGGCCGCGATGAAGGTCTGGGAGCAGATCCGCCGCTTCGAGGAGCTGCGGGCCGCCAACGGCTCCGCGAACAACGTGACCGTCGTCAAGGAGGCCCTCGCCTCGCTCGGCCTGTGCCGCCGCGACGTCCGGGCCCCCAGCAAGCCGCTCCCCGAGACCGAGCGGTCGGAAGTCGCCGCCATAGCCGCGGGGTGGTCCATATGAAGCGCCCGGAGGACCTCAGAAGCCACCAGTGGTACGGCACCGACGGGCTCCGTTCCTTCAGCCACCGCGCCCGCACCCGCCAGCTCGGCTACCTCCCCGAGGAGCACCTCGGCAAGCCGGTCATCGCGATCCTGAACACCTGGTCCGACATCAACCCCTGCCATGTGCACCTGCGCGACCGTGCGCAGGCGGTGAAGCGGGGCGTGTGGCAGGCCGGGGGCTTCCCGCTCGAATTCCCGGTCTCCACCCTGAGTGAGACCTTCCAGAAGCCCACCCCGATGCTCTACCGCAACCTGCTCGCGATGGAGACCGAGGAACTGCTCCGCTCCTACCCGGTGGACGGCGCGGTGCTGATGGGCGGCTGCGACAAGTCCACCCCCGCACTCCTGATGGGGGCGGCCTCCGTCGACCTGCCGGCCGTCTTCGTGCCCGCCGGGCCCATGCTGCCCGGCCACTGGCGCAACAAGGTGCTCGGCTCCGGCACCGACATGTGGAAGTACTGGGACGACAAGCGCGCCGGCCTCATCGGGGACTGCGAGCTGGCCGAACTGGAGAGCGGACTCGCCCGCTCGCCCGGTCACTGCATGACCATGGGCACGGCGTCCACGCTCACCGCCGCCGCCGAGGCGCTCGGCGTCACCGTGCCCGGCGCGTCCAGCATCCCCGCCGTCGACTCCGGACACGACCGCATGGCCGCGGCCTCCGGGCTCAGGATCGTCGAACTCGTCCACCAGGGCCGCACCTTGTCCGACATCCTCACCGCGGACGCCTTCACGGACGCCGTGACGACCGTCCTCGGCCTCGGCGGCTCGACCAACGCCGTGATCCATCTGATCGCCATGGCCGGACGCGCCGGCGTCACGCTCACCCTCGACGACTTCGACCGGATCGCCCGGACCGTACCGGTGCTCGCCAACGTCCGGCCCGGCGGCGGCCCGTACCTGATGGAGGACTTCCACTTCGCCGGGGGACTGCCCGGCTTCCTGTCCCGGATCACCGACCTGCTGCACCTGGACCGGCCGACGGTGGCGCACGACAGCATGCGCGAACAGCTCGCGACCGCCTCCGTGCACGACGACGACGTCATCCGCCCCCGGCACCGCCCGGTCGCGGCCGAGGGCGGAGTCGCCGTCCTGCGCGGCAACCTCTGCCCCGACGGCGCCGTCATCAAGCACATCGCCGCCGAGCCCCACCTGCTCAAGCACACCGGCCCCGCCGTCGTCTTCGACGACTACCGGACCATGCAGCGGACCATCAACGACCCCGCCCTCGGCATCACCGCCGACAGCGTGCTGGTGCTGCGCAACGCCGGCCCCAAGGGCGGCCCCGGCATGCCGGAGTACGGCATGCTGCCGATCCCCGACCACCTGCTGAAGCAGGGAGTCCGGGACATGGTGCGGATCTCCGACGCCCGCATGAGCGGCACGAGTTACGGCACCTGCGTCCTGCACGTGGCGCCCGAGTCGTACGTCGGCGGACCGCTCGCCCTGGTGCGCACCGGCGACAGCATCACCCTCGACGTCGGGGCCCGCTCGCTCCGGCTCGACGTGGACGACGCCGAACTGGAGCGACGGCGGGCCGCGTGGACGCCGCCGCCCGAGCGGTACGAGCGGGGCTACGGCGCCCTGTACAGCGAACAGATCACGCAGGCCGACACCGGCTGCGACTTCGCCTTCCTGGCCAGGCCGGGCAAGGTACCGGACCCGTACGCGGGCTGACCGCCACACGACCGCCCCGCACCGGGCGGCCGGGCTCCCGCACACCGTACGAGAAAGCGCTTCCTACGAGCAGTGCGTTCCGCGCCACCCGCACACCCCGAGATCGGAGAACAGTCATGGCCCAAGCCGCAGCCGTGGCGAAACAGCCCGCGCCACCCCGGCGGCGCCGTGGCTCGTCGACGCCGCGCAAACTGCCGTATCTGCTGATCGCCCCGGCGGGTCTGCTGATGCTGGGCTTCATCGCCTACCCGGTCATCAGCGTCTTCTACTACAGCCTGCAGCACTACAACCCCACCAAACCGTGGCGCAACGGCTACGCCGGCTTCGACAACTTCCTGCACGCCTTCACCGACGACCCGCAGTTCTGGGACACGCTCACCTTCAGCGCCAAGTGGGTCGTCGTCGAGGTCGGACTCCAGCTGCTGTTCGGACTCGCCCTCGCCCTGATCGTCAACCAGACCTTCGTGGGGCGGGCGATCGGCCGGGCCCTGGTGTTCTCGCCGTGGGCCGTCTCCGGAGTGCTGACCTCCGCGATCTGGGTGCTGCTCTACAACTCCCAGACGGGCATCACCCGCTACCTCGCCGACGTGGGCATCGGCGAGTACGGCACCAGCTGGCTGTCCGACACGGCCACCGTCTTCCCGGCCGCCGTGGTCGCCGACCTGTGGCGCGGCGTCCCCTTCTTCGCCATCCTCATCCTCGCCGACCTCCAGTCCGTCTCCAAGGACCTGTACGAGGCCGCCGAGGTCGACGGCGCGAGCCGCTTCCAGCAGTTCCTGCACATCACGCTGCCCCACATCAAGGACGCCATCGTCCTGTCCACGCTGCTGCGCGCGGTGTGGGAGTTCAACAACGTCGACCTCCTCTACACCCTGACCGGCGGCGGGCCCGCGGGCGAGACGACCACGCTCCCGCTCTACATCGCCAACACCAGCGTCGACGCCCACAACTTCGGCTACGCGTCGGCCCTGACCACGGTCGCGTTCGTGATTCTGCTGTTCTGCTCGATCGTCTATCTGCGGCTGAGCAAGTTCGGAGGCGGAGACAAGTGATCACCAAGGACGTCGAGACCCTCGCCCCGGCCGTACCCGCGCCGGTCGCCGAGGAGCCCGGCCCACGCCCGCGCGGCACCCGCCGCGCCTGGGACGAGGTCCCCCGCTGGCACATCTACCTCCCCCTCGGGCTCTACCTGCTCTTCACCCTGATCCCCTTCTACTGGATCCTGCTCTTCGCGCTGCGCCCCGCCGGCTCCACCTCGCTGGTGCCGTGGCCGATGACCTTCGAGCACTTCGACAAGGTGTGGACCGAGCGCAGCTTCGGGACCTACTTCCAGAACAGCGTCCTCATCGCCGTCACCACCCTCGTGATGACCACGGTCGTCGCGCTGGCCGGCGGCTACGCGCTCGCCCGCTTCGACTTCAAGGTCAAGCGCGCCTTCATGCTGGCGCTGCTCTGCTCGCAGTTCGTGCCCGGTGCCCTGCTGCTGGTGCCGCTCTTCCAGATCTTCGCCAAGCTGCAGATGATCAACTCGATCGCCAGCGTCGTCCTCGCCGAGACGGTGTTCCAGCTGCCGCTGTCGATGATCCTCATCAGCGGGTTCATCAGGAACGTGCCGTACTCGCTCGAGGAGGCCGCCTGGGTCGACGGCTGCAACCGTTTCAGCGCCTTCCGGATCGTCGTCCTGCCGCTGCTGCGGCCGGGCCTGATCGCCGTCGGTTCCTTCGCGTTCGTGCACGCCTGGAACCACTTCCTGTTCGCCCTGATGTTCCTCAGCAACCAGGACAAGCAGACCCTCCCCGTCGGCCTCAACACCCTGATGAGCTCGGACAGCGTCGACCTGGGGGCGCTCGCCGCGGGCGGCATCATCGCCGCCGTACCCGTGGTCATCGTGTTCGCGTTCATCCAGAAGTGGCTGATCACCGGCTTCAGCGCGGGGGCGGTGAAGGGATGAGGCGCGTACTGCACCTGACCGCGATCGGAACCCTGCTGGCGCTGCTCGGTACGCCCGCCGACGCCCAGGGCCGCGACGTGGAACGCGGCGCGGGCGCGGGGAGGATCCGATGACCACACGTGCGTACGCCCCGCCGCTGCCCGTCGTCCTCGCCGGAGCCCGCGGTCACGGCCGCTGGCACCTGCGGAACATCCGCCGGCTCCAGGACCTCGGCCTCGTGCGGCTGGCGGGCGTCTGCGAGCTGGCACCGCTCACCGAGGAGGAACTGGACGGCTTCACCGGCGAGGGACGACTCCCCGAGCAGTCCGCCGACTTCGGTGCCCTTCTCGACTCCACCGGTGCCGCGGTCGCCGTGATCTGCACCCCCATCCCCACCCACGCCGACCTGGCCCTGACGGCGGCGGAACGGGGTGTGCACCTGCTCCTGGAGAAGCCGCCCGCGCCGTCGTACGCCGAGTTCCGCCGGATGGCCGACGGGATCGCCGCGGCGGGCGTCGCCTGTCAGATCGGCTTCCAGTCCCTCGGCTCCCTCGCCGTCCCCGCCGTCCGCGAGCTGATCGCCGGGGGCGCCATCGGCCCGGTGGCCGGAATCGGGGCGGCCGGGGCGTGGGCGCGGGACGAGTCCTACTACCGGCGGGCCCCCTGGGCGGGCAGGCGCCGCATGAACGGCACCGACGTCGTCGACGGCGTGCTGACCAACCCCCTCGCGCACGCCGTCGCCACCGCGCTCGCGCTCGACGGCAGCACGCGCGCCGAGGACGTCGCCGGAATCGAGACCGAGCTGCTGCGGGCCAACGACATCGAGTCCGACGACACCTCGTGCGTCCGCGTGACGACGCGGGACGGCGGCCGGATCGCCGTCGCCGTCACGCTGTGCGCCGAGCACCCCGGCGAGCCGTACGTCGTGGTGCACGGCGGCCGCGGCCGGATCACCTTCTGGTACAAGCAGGACCGGGTGCTCGTACAGCGGTCCGGACGCGGCCCGGAGGAGATCCAGTACGGCAGGACGGACCTGCTGGAGAACCTCGTCGCGCATCTGACGGACGGCACCGGGCTGCTGGTCACGCCGGAGTCGACCGGCGCGTTCATGAAGGTCGTCGAGGCGGTCCGGCGGGCCCCGGACCCGGTCGCCCTGCCGAAGGACGCCTGGGAGACGGTCCCCGGGGAGAACCGCCGGGTGGTCCGCGGCATCGACGCCCTCGTGGCGGACGCCGCCGACTCCCTCGCCCTCTACTCCGAACTGGGCGCCCCCTGGGCGCTGTCGAACGAGGTGAGCAGCCGATGAACAACGACTCGCCGGTGCTGCGCGTCGCGGGCCGCCCGGTCGGCCGGTACATCACCCGGCCCGAGCTGCCGGCCCGGCTCTCGCCGCGCCCGTACCTGCACCCGGTCACCACGCTGGCGGGCACCGCCGTCACCGAGCTCGGCCCCGCCGACCACGCACACCACCTCGGCGTCGGTGTCGCCGTTCCCGACGTCGAGGGGTACAACTTCTGGGGCGGACGCACCTATGTGCGCGACCGGGGCCCCACCGAACTGGACAACCACGGCGCCCAGCGGCACGGCGGCTTCCAGCTGCGCGACCCCGACGGCTTCGTCGAGGAGCTGCGCTGGGTCGCCGCGGGCGCCGAGCTGCTGCACGAACGCCGTACGGTCGCCGCCACCGGGCTGAGCGACACCGCGTGGGCGCTGGACTTCACGTTCTCCCTCACCAACACGACCGGGCGGCCGCTGTCCATCGGCAGCCCCGCCACCAACGGTCGCCCCGGCGCGGCCTACGGCGGCTTCTTCTGGCGGGCCCGCAAGGAGGCACGGGCGCCGCACGTGTTCACCGCCGGCGCGGAGGGGGAGGAGGCGGTCCACGGCTCCCGCGCCGACTGGCTCGCCCTCGTCGGCAGTTCCTGGACCCTCGTCTTCGCCGGGGCCACCCGGGAGACCCGCCGTGACCCGTGGTTCGTGCGTGCCGTCGAGTACCCGGGCGTCGGTTCCTCCCTGGCCCACGACGACCGGCTGCCCCTCGGGGCCGGCGAGACGGCCGTCCGGCGGATCGTCACCGTGGTCGCCGACGGGCGGCTGGACCGGGACGGGGCCGCGGCCCTGGTGCACAAGGCGGTGGGCACGTGAACAGCGCCTTCAGCGCGGACCTCGGTGACGGGACCTACCGCAACCCCGTCCTCGACGCCGACTGGTCCGACCCGGACGTGATCCGTGTCGGCGACGACTTCTACCTGACCGCGTCCAGCTTCGGCCGCGTCCCGGGCCTGCCCCTGCTGCACTCCCGCGACCTCGTCAACTGGACGCTCGTCGGCCACGCCCTCGAACGCCTCGAACCCGAGGCGGAGTTCGCCGGGCCCCGGCACGACCGCGGGGTCTGGGCGCCCTCCCTGCGCCATCACGACGAGCGGTTCTGGATTTTCTGGGGCGACCCCGACCACGGCGTCTTCCAGGTCAACGCCCCGGGCATCCGCGGGCCCTGGACCCGCCCGCACCTGGTCAAGGAGGGCAAGGGGCTCATCGACGCCTGCCCGCTGTGGGACGAGGAGAGTGGCGAGGCCTACCTGGTCCACGCCTGGGCCAAGTCGCGCTCCGGCGTCAAGAACCGGCTCACCGGCCACCGGATGCGGCCCGACGGCACCGGACTGCTCGACGAGGGCAAGGTGATCGTCGACGCCGACCGGATCCCCGGCTGGTTCACCCTCGAAGGGCCCAAGCTGTACCGGCACGACGGCTGGTTCTGGATCTTCGCGCCCGCCGGGGGAGTGGAGACCGGCTGGCAGGGCGTCTTCCGCTCCCGCGGCTTCTTCGGCCCCTACGAGGAGCGGATCGTGCTGGAGCAGGGGGACACGGAGGTCAACGGTCCGCATCAGGGGGGCTGGGTGCGCACCGCGTCCGGCGAGGACTGGTTCGTGCACTTCCAGGCGCGCGGCCCCTACGGGCGGGTCGTCCACCTCCAGCCGATGCGCTGGGAGACCGCTGCCGGCCCCGACGGCACGGGAACCGGCGGGAGCCCGGGCGTGGGGTCCGGTGGGACGCCGGGCACGGGGTTCGGTGGGGCGCCGGGCACGGGGTCCGGCGGGAGCCCCGGCCTGAGGTCCGGCGGGGGGCCGGGCACGGGGTCCGGGGCCGGGTGGCCGGTGCTCGGTGACGGCGGCGCTCCCGTCGCCGTGCACCGCAAGCCGGACCTGCCGCGGCAGCCGCCGTCCGCGCCGGCCACCGACGACGACTTCCCCGGCGGGCGGTTCGGGCGCCAGTGGCAGTGGACCGCCAACCCGCGGCAGGGCTGGGCCACCCAGCACTCCGCGGACGGGCTGCGGCTGACCTGCGTACGGACGGCGGACGCCCACGACCTGCGCAAGCTGCCGAACGTGCTCACGCAGCGGCTGCCCGGGATCGCCGCCACGGCCGAGGTCGAACTCGCGCTGACGGGCGAGGAGGCAGGGGCGCGGGCCGGGCTCGCCGTCCTCGGGGACGCGTTCAGCTGGATCGGGCTCCAGCGGGGCGCCGACGGATCGGTCCACCTCGTGCACCGGTTCGCCGAGTCGGTCGCCGAGCGGGAGCGGGACGCCGCGCATCCGCGGCTCGCCCCCGGGGGGCGAGCGCGGCTGCTGATCGAGATCGGGCCGGGAGCGCGCTGCCGCTTCTCCTACGACGTCGGAGACGGCCCCCAGCCCTCGGGCCAGGTCTTCGCCGCCACCTCCTGGCGCTGGGTCGGCGCCCTGCTCGGGCTGTTCGCGCTCGCGCCCGCCGGCGCGGGCCACGCCGGCACGGCCACGTTCACGCGCTTCCGCATCACCGCGACCCCCTGAGGGTCGACTCCTTTCCGCCGTACGCCTGTTGGGAGCCGCAATGACGCACCTCCGTAGCAAGCGCTTGCCGAGGCCGGGGCCGCGCAGCCCCCTGGCCGCCGTCGCCGCCCTCGTGGCCTCCCTGGTGCTCGGGGCCCTCACCCCGGCCGAGGCCGCGCCCGCGCCCGGCGTCGAGGACGTCATGGCGGCCGGGGCGGGGACGGCGGACCGCTGGAGCGACCGCGCCCACGGTTTCGCCTCCCTCGACGGCGGCACCACCGGCGGCGCGGGCGGCAGGGTGGTCACGGTCACCGACCGGGACGCGCTGGCCCGGTACGCGGCCGCCGAGGAGCCGTACGTCATCCGGGTCCAGGGGGCGATCGCCGTCGAGCCCTTCGGATCGGACATCGTCGTGGCCTCGGACAAGACGCTCATCGGCGTCGGCGACACCGGCGAGATCGTGCACGGCGAGCTGCACCTCGGGCCGGGCACACACAACGTGATCATCCGCAACCTGACGATCCGGGACTCGTACGTCGAGGGCGACTGGGACGGCAAGACGCAGGACTTCGACGCGATCCAGATGGACACCGTCGACCACGTGTGGATCGACCACAACCGGTTCACGCACATGGGCGACGGACTGCTCGACATCCGCAAGGACAGCCAGTACGTCACCGTGTCCTACAACCGCTTCGACCACCACAACAAGGCGTTCGGCATCGGCTGGACCGAGAACGTCAAGACGCAGATCACCATCGACCACAACTGGTTCACCGGCACGAAGCAGCGCAACCCCTCCGCCGACAACTGCGCCTACGCGCACCTGTACAACAACTACCTCTCGGCGCAGGCCGAGGACGGCGACCCCGTGTGGACGTACGGCAACTGGTCGCGCGGCCGCACCAGGATGGTCATCGAGAACAGCTACTACGACGGCGTCCAGCACCCCTACCAGGCCGACGCCACCGCCGAGTTGGTGCAGCGGGGCTCGGTCCTGAGGGACACCACCGGCCGCCGCGACGCGTGGGGAACCGCCTTCGACCCGCGCGACTTCTACGACTACCGCCTGGACCCGGCCCGCGCGGTGCCGGCGCTGCTGCGGCGGTTCTCCGGGCCCCAGGAGCGGATCGGGGCCGTGCTGCACGTCCCCGCCGACTACCCGACGGTGCAGGCCGCCGTGGACGCGGTGCCCGACGGCAACGACAGCCCGGTCACCGTCGCGATCGCCCCCGGCACCTACCGGGCGAAGGTCGTCGTCCCGGCCGCCAAGCCGCGGATCGTGCTTCAGGGCACCGGGCGGAGCCGCTCCGACACCGTCATCGTCCACGACACCCCGGCCCAGTTCGGCGGCTCCACGGGAAGCGCCACCGTGCGCATCGCCGCGAACGACGTCACCGCGCGGAACCTCACCTTCAGCAACGACTTCGACGAGGCCGCGTACGACTACGGCGCCGAGCAGGCCCTCGCGATGAAGACGACGGGTGACCGGATCGTCTTCGAGAACACCGCCTTCCTCGGCAACCAGGACACCCTGATGACCGACAGCCCCAAGCTGGACGTGATCAGCCGGGTCTACGTCCGCGACTCCTACGTCGAGGGCGACGTCGACTTCCTCTACGGACGCGCGACCACCGTCGTCGAACGCTCCGTCATCAGGGCGCTCAGCCGCGGCTCCGCCACCAACAACGGTTACATCACCGCCGCTTCGACCTGGCAGGGCAACCCGTACGGGTTCCTGATCACCCGGTCGAGGATCGTGAGCGACGCGCCCGCGGGCTCCTTCCACCTCGGCCGTCCCTGGCACCCCGGCGGCGAACCGGCCGCCGTCGCCCAGGTGCTGATCCGGGACACCGAACTGCCGGCCGCGGTCAAGTCCTCGCCCTGGACCGACATGAGCGGCTTCTCCTGGAAGGACGCCCGCTTCGCCGAGTACCGCACCTACGGCCCCGGCGCGACCGTGACCGCCGACCGGCCGCAGCTGTCGGACGCCGAGGCGGCGACCCGCACGGTCACCGCCTACCTGGCGGGCAACGACGGCTGGGCACCCCATGTCCGTCGCTGAGGCCGTGACACACCCGTGGACGCCGAGTCCCGGGCCGGGCCCGACCGCGCGGCGCCACCCGGGCCCGCGGACCGCGTGTCCGTGGCGCCACCCGCAGACCCCCACCACCCCGCTGGATCCAGACGAAGAGAGCCGACCATGAAGATCAGCATCCGGAGAAACAGCCGAGGCGGATACCGCGCCGCCGCGGCCGTCGCCACGAGCGCCGTGCTCGCCCTGACCGCCACCGCCTGCGGCGACGACGGCAGCGGTGCCGGCGGCGACAAGGGCGACGAGGGCTCGGGCAAGGGCGAGGTCACCTTCTGGGACAACAACACGGCCGTCCGGCGTGACATCTGGATGGACATCATCGACGACTTCGAGAAGAAGTACCCCGACATCAAGGTCAACTACGTCGGGATCCCCGCCGAGAGCGTCCAGTCCAAGTACGACACCGCCATCCAGGGCGGCGGCCTGCCGGACGTCGGCGGGGTCGGCGCCGCGATGCTCGCCGGGGTCGCCGCGCAGAACGCCCTCGAACCGCTCGACTCCCGCCTCGCGAAGAGCCCGCTCGACGGCAAGCTGAACCAGGGCATGCTCGAATCGGTGAAGGTCGCCGGCGGCCAGGACAAGCTGTTCACCGTCCCGACCTCCGCCAGCAACGGCGTGCTGTACTACCGCACCGACCTGTTCCGGGCGGCCGGTCTCGAGGCGCCCACCACCTGGTCCAAGTTCTACGAGGCGGCCGACAAGCTCACGGACAAGGGCAAGAACGAGTTCGGCTACACCATCCGCGGCGGCGCCGGTTCCATCGCGCAGGCACTGGACGCGATGTACGGCCAGACCGGGATCACCGAGTTCTGGGACGGCGACAAGACGACGGTCAACGACCCGGAGAACGTGGCCGCGCTGGAGAAGTACGCCGCGCTCTACAAGAAGAACACCCCCTCCGCGGACGTCAACAACGACTTCACCAAGATGGTCGCCCAGTGGGACAGCGGCAAGATCGGCATGCTGAGCCACAACCTGGGCTCCTACCAGGACCACGTGAAGGCACTCGGTGACGGCAAGTTCCGCGGGCTGCCCAACCCGACCACGGACGACGGCACCCGCGTCCAGGTCTCCAACCCCGTCGACGGACTCGCCCTGTTCAAGTCCAGCAAGAACAAGTCGGCCGCCTGGCGCTTCATCGAGTTCGCCGCCGCGCACGAGTCCAACAGCAAGTGGAACGAGTCGGCGGGCGCCATCCCCTCGAACACCGAGGCCGCCAAGGACGCGTGGATCCAGAAGGCCGAGCCGACCAAGCTCGCGGCCGAGGCACTGAACAGCGGCAGCACCAAGATCGTGCAGCTGCCGTACTACCTGCCGGACTGGAACACCATCTCCAAGACCGACAACGAGCCGAACTTCCAGAAGGTCCTGCTCGGCAAGATGTCGGCCAAGGACTTCCTGAACACCCTGGCCGACCAGCTCAACAAGGCCCAGGCGGAGTGGAAGCAGCAGAAGAAGTAGCGGCACCGCTCCCCGGATGCGGGGGGGGGGGGGGGGGGGGGGGCGCCCCCCCCCCCCCCCCCGCCCCCGCCCCTCACTTCCTCCAGCCCGGAACTCCTCCTGGAAAGAGCCGAAAGCGAGGCACCCCGACGTGTCCCTCACCCGCAGACAGGCCACCGCGGCGGCCCTCGTCGCCGTCCCGCTCGCCGTCGCCGCGACGGCCCCCGCATCCGCAGCTCCTTCGTCGCCGGGATCCCGACGCATGCGCACCCTCCACATCGCCGGTGACTCCACGGCCGCCCAGAAGTACGCCGACGCGGCGCCCGAGACCGGCTGGGGCATGGCGCTGCCGTTCTTCCTGCACAAGGACCTCGAGGTCGCCAACCACGCGGTCAACGGCCGCAGTTCGAAGAGCTTCATCGACGAGGGCCGGCTCGACGCCGTCCTCGCCGCGATCCGGCCCGGGGACCTGCTGCTCGTCCAGTTCGGCCACAACGACGAGAAGAGCGCCGACCCCACCCGCTACACCGAGCCCTGGACCACGTACCAGGACTGTCTGCGGCAGTACCTCGACGGGGCGCGGGCCCGCGGCGCGCGGCCGGTGCTCGCCACCTCCGTCGAGCGCAGGAAGTTCGACGCGGCCGGCAACGCCCTGCCGACCCACGGCGACTACCCGGCGGCGATGCGTTCCCTCGCCGCGGAGGAGGGCGTCGCGCTGCTGGACATCCAGGCCCTGTCGATCGCCCTGTGGCAGAGGCTCGGCGTCGAGGAGACCAAGACGTACTTCAACTGGACCGCGACGGAGCAGGACAACACGCACTTCAACCCGCCCGGCGCCATCGCCGTGGCCCGCCTCGTCGCGGGCGGGCTGCTGAGCCATCGGGTCGTCGCACCCCGGGACGTGCGCCGGCTCGACGACGAGATCCCCGGGTCCTGGATCACCTGGCCCACCGCCTGACCGAGAGAGAGCCGCACGATGAGTACACAGAAATGTCATGGACGTGTCATGGGTGGCATGCGTGTCGCCGCGTCGCTGGCCGGCTGCACCGCCCTGGTGCTGGCCGTCACCGGCACCCCCGCCCAGGCGCAGGGCCGCGACCCCGGCCGCCAGACCCTCGCCGCCGGTGACGGCTGGGGCTCCGCCGGTACGGGCACCACCGGCGGAGCCCTTGCCGACGCCGCACACGTACGGACCGTCGCCACCTGGGACGAGTTCAGGACCGCGCTGAAGGAGGGCGGCACCGCGCCGAAGATCATCAAGGTCAGGGGCACGATCGACGCCAACGCCGACGGCTGCTCCTCCTTCGCGGCCGACGGCTACGACTTCGACGCCTACCTGGAGAAGTACTCCCCGGAGAAGTGGGGTCTGGACACGAATCTGGACGGCGAGCCCGCCGACAGCCCGGAGGGCCTGCGCCGGGTCTCCGCCGACAACCAGGCCCAGGCGATCAAGGTCGCCGTCCCGGCCAACACCACCATCATCGGCCTGGGGAGGAACGCCGGACTGAAGGGGGCGAGCCTGCAGATCACGGGCGTCGACAACGTCATCGTCCGCAACCTCGCCGTCGAGAGCCCCCTCGACTGCTTCCCGCAGTGGGACCCGACCGACGGCGCCACGGGCAACTGGAACTCCGAGTACGACAGCGCGGTGGTGTACGGCTCCACGCACGTCTGGCTGGACCACAACACGTTCACCGACGGCGCCCACCCCGACAGTTCGCTGCCGAAGTACTTCGGCATGATCTACCAGCAGCACGACGGCGAACTCGACATCGTGAAGGGCGCCGACTACGTCACGGCCTCCTGGAACGTGTTCACCGAGCACGACAAGACCCTGATGATCGGCAACAGCGACAGCGCGGCCACGGCCGCCGTCGACCGGGGGCACCTCAAGGTCACCCTGCACCACAACCTGTTCTCCGGACTCGTCGAGCGCGCCCCGCGCGTCCGCTTCGGGCAGGTCGACGCGTACAACAACCACTACGTCGCCGACGCGTCGTACGCCTACAGCTTCGGTATCGGCATGGAGTCCCAGCTCGTCGCCGAGAAGAACGCGTTCACCCTGCCGGCCGGGATCAGCGCCGCCAGGATCCTGAAGAAGTGGAAGGAGGCCCCGGTCACGGCCGTCGGCAACCACGTCAACGGCGTGCCCGTCGACCTGATCGCCGTGCACAACGCGGAGATCCCGGCGGAGACGCTCCAGTCGGGGGCCGGCTGGACGCCGACCCTGCGGACCAGGGTCGACTCGCCGAAGGCGGTGCCGGGCATCGTCGGCCACCGCGCGGGCGCCGGAAAGATCTGCTGACCCGCACGACCCCGGCCGGCCGGAGCGGCTCCGCACACCCCCGCACCCCGGGGCGTGCCGCTCCGGCAGGCCTCCCCGCCGCCATCACCGCCTCCGGCATCCGCCGCACACCCCCGAGCCGCACAGCGAAGGAGCATCGCCATGCTCTCGCACCACACACGCACCGCCCCCAGCCGCCGGACCTTCCTCGTCGCCGGTGCCGGGGCCGCTCTCGCACTCGGCAGCGCCCCCGCGGGCGCCGCCACTCGACGCCCCTTCGGACGGTACGGCTCGCCCGCCGCCCGCCTCACCGCCCAGACCCTCTACGTGGACGCGTCCGGCGCCGGCGACTTCACCACCGTCCAGGCCGCCGTGACCGCCGCGCCGGGGAGCGGCACCACGCTCGTCATCGCCCCCGGCACCTACCGCGAGACGGTCGCCGTCGACGCCGCCCGCACCGGCATGACCTGGATCGGCGCCTCCGAGAACCCGCGCGACGTCGTCGTCGTGTACGACAACGCCAACGGCACCCCGAAGCCCGGCGGCGGCACCTACGGCACCAGCGGTTCCGCCACCACCACCGTGCAGGCCGACGGCTTCACCGCCCGCCGGATCACCTTCGCCAACGACTGGCTGCGCGCCGGCCACCCGGAGATCACCGGCACCCAGGCCGTCGCGATCAAGGTGCAGGGCGACCGCTGCGCCTTCCACCACTGCCGCTTCCTCGGCCACCAGGACACGCTGTACGCCGACTCGGCGGCGCTCGGCACCTTCGCCCGCCAGTACTTCGCCCACTGCTACGTCGAGGGCGACGTGGACTTCGTCTTCGGCCGGGCCACGGCGGTGTACGAGCACTGCCACTTCCACACCCTGAACCGCACTGACCTCGCCACGGCCCCCTACGGCTTCGTCTTCGCCCCGTCCACCGCGGCCGCCAACCCGCGCGGCTACCTGGTCACCCGCAGCCGGATCACGAGCGCGGCGCCGGACGCGTACTACAAGCTGGCCCGCCCCTGGGTGCCCAGCTCGGACACCACCGCCCGCCCGATGCTGACCGTCCGCGACACCCGCATCGGCGCCGGCATCGACGCGGCCGCGCCCTACGCGAACATGTCCGCCGCCCACCCCTGGCAGAACCAGCGCTTCGCCGAGTACCGCAACACGGGCCCGGGCGCCGCGGCGCCGGTCCCGGAGAACCGGCCCCAACTCACGGACGCGGAAGCCGCGTCACACACGCGTGCGGCCCAGCTCGGTGACTGGAGGCCCGGCGGACGCTGCTGACCTGCCCTCGCCAACGCGGTCCTGCACCCCCCTGCCCCCACCCCGACGACGTTCCTGACGACGGGTTCGACGACCGTCGGAGCGACGAGGAACAGGCATGCCCGGCCCGCCCGTTCAGCCGGCGCTGCGTACCGGGCGGACGGACTCCAGGGTCGGCACCACCGGCTCGACGGTGCCGTCGGCCGCGAAGGTGAGGCGGTTGACGGTGGTCTCCCGGTGCGTGCCGTCACCGCCCGGCCTGCCGGGGCCGTTCACCGCGAACCGGTGAGAGGCGAGGTACCGGTCGTCCGTGCTGGGGACGTTCACCACCGAGTGGTGGCCGGTGCCCTGATGCCGTACTCCGGCCGCTTGGACAGGTTCGTGCCTCGCCGGGTCCAGCCGCCCGCGCCCACCGGCTCCCAGCCCCCAAGCCGCGATGCACGACCCAGCCCGACGGCCGGCGTTCACTTCCTGAGGCAGAGACCGTCGATCCATGGACAACCGATCTGGTCCACACCCTCGCGATGAACCCCTTGGCCGTGGCGCTGCCCGGCGACCAGACCCGCCACACCGGTCTGGTCGCCGAGCAGCGCCTACTGCCGCTGGTTCATGGACCCGGTCGAACGTCGCATGGTTCCCGAGGAGAGCCGCGAGCGCCACGGCCGCGCCCAATCGGCACGCCTGCGGGCCGCGCTCACAGCCGGCAGCCCCCCGAGCCGCCCGGATCCTCGCCGAACTCCAGGCGCACAGCCCCGAGTTCGTGCGCATGTGGGAGCTTCAGGAGGTCGCCCGACGCTACGACGACTGCAAGACCATCCTCCATCCCGAACTCGGCCGCATCGACGCCGACGCCCAACTCCTGTACACCGGGAACCGCACCCAGACCCTGGTGGTCCTGACCACTCGCCCCGGCGCGGAGAGCCACAGCAAACTCGAACTGCTCTCCGTCATCGGACACCAGCAGCTCACCCCCCGACGTCCTGGACCGGGCCGGGCTCGGCGCGGGAGGGGCCGAACAAGGGCACCCTGGCATGGTGCAGCCCGCGCGGCTTGTTCCCTGCGCCCTGCGGCCGGACGTGTCGCTCCCTGCTTTGTCCGGGCACCGTGGTCGTGCCGCCCGTTTGACCGGATGCCCCCTCCGTTTTACTCTCGGATGTGTACGGAGGCAGCATCCGTTTTTTGATGCGGCCGCACGATCACAGCAGCCAGGAGGGCGCATGAGCGCCGGTGAACTGCGGGGGCGCAAGCCCCGCGCGGACGTCCAGCGCAACCGCGTGGCCCTCCTGGAGACCGCGCAGCGTCACTTCCTGCAGCACGGGGTCGGCACTTCCCTCGAGGCGGTGGCCAAGGAGGCGGGAGTCGGGCCCGCCACCCTGTACCGGCACTTCCCCACCCGGGAGGCGCTGCTGGCGGCGGTGCTGCAGACGCGCTCCGAGGAGCTGGTGGCCCGCCAGGCGGACATCGATCAGCTCGGCGACCCCGCCGAGGCGCTGGAGCAGTGGCTGCGCGCGATGGAGGAGTACTTCAGCGCCTTCAGTGGGCTGCCGGACCCGCTCATGGCCGCGGCCCGGGCGCAGGAGCCGGACAACCCGCTCACGATTCCCTGCGACATCCTCATCTCCGCCACCGATCAGTACGTGCGAGCCGCGCAGCTCGCGGGGCGCGTGCGCGCGTCGGTACGGGGGCACGACCTGTTTCTCGCGGCCTGTTCCGTTGCCTGGATCAAGGGCACCGGTACCGAGGAGGAGTCGCTCGGCCGGCTCCGCACGCTCATGGCGAGCGGCTACCGCCAGCGGGACACCCCGGCGTAAACCGTAAACCGCCGGGCACCCCGCCCCGACCCCCGCAACGCCAGGCGGCACCCCCACCCGGCCATCACACCGCGCTGCCCTCAGGGACGGCACAACCTCCGAAGGAACAAATCATGAAAATTACTGTCATAGGCTCCGGTGCCATCGGCGGGAACCTTGCCGCGAAGCTCAGCACGGCGGGTCACGACGTTCAGGTGGCCGACGCCCGCGGTCCCGATGCCGTCCGGGCGGAGGTGCTGGAGTCCGGGGCCCGCGTGGCGGACCTCGCCGAGGCCGTCCAGGACCGGGACGTCATCGTCCTGTCGATCCCGTTCGGGGTGGCGGGTCAGCTGGCGGACCTGTTCGCGTCGGTGCCCGACGAGACGGTGGTCATCGACACCTCGAACTACTACCCCGGCATGCTCAGCGAGCCGATCGAGGCGGTGGACAACGGCCAGGTGGAGAGCGTGTACACCGCCGAGCTGCTCGGCCGTCCCGTGGTCAAGGCGTGGAACGCCGCGCTGGCAGAGACCCAGCGGACCAAGGGCGTCCCGGCCGGAACGCCCGGCCGCCTCGCCATCCCCGTCGCCGGCGACTACGAGGAGGCGCGGAAGGTCGCCATGAGCCTGGTGGACGACACCGGCTTCGACCCCTACGACGCCGGCACACTGGCCGACTCCTGGCGGCAGCAGCCGAACAGCCCCGCCTACTGCACCGAACTGACCCTCGATGAGCTGCCGACGGCCCTGGCGGCGGCCGACCGCGCCAGGGATGCGGCCATCCGCGACAGCCTCCCGGAACGCTTGGCCGCCCTCGGTGCCAATCCCACCGTCGACGACGTCGTCGAGATGAACCGCGCCGCCCACCGCTGACTCACCGGCTCTCGTGCACGCAGCGGCACGAGAGCGGCAGCGTCGGCACGCCACGAGTACACGAGGAACACGAAGAACAGCGCTCACTTCGGCAAGGCCGCCATCACCCACCTGCACCACCGCGTGCGCGGTCCGCGCAGCCCCGGTCGCGCCGCGGGGACCAAGCCCCGGAACTGGGTCACCGACACCGGGGCTCCGTTCCCGACAAGGGGACGGTGCGTCAATCGGCGCGGACGTGACGGTGTGAGAGAAATCTTCGGCCGCCGCTGCCGGGTGGCGACGGCCGGGGCCGGCCGCGCGGACCCGGGAGGGCGAACGCCCCCGCCGGTCGTCACCGGCGGGGGCGTGCCTCCGGCCGGCCGAGGGGGGCTCGGCCGGCGGGTCTCGGGGAAGCCGGGCGGACGTCAGTCGTAACTGACGTCGGACGCCTGGTACTTGCAGTGGGTGCCGTCGGGGCCGCTGCCGAGCTGCTTGGGCTCCTTGCCGGTGTTGTTGCCCTGGAAGCGGACACACGGCTTGATCTTCTTGCCGCTGTCACCGTGCATGCGCACCTTGGTGAGCGTCGCCGTGTCCCCGTAGTTGGAGTTGATGCCGACCAGGGTCTTGCCCGGCGCGGTCACGTCGACGTCGTTGACGACGATCGTGCGCTTGTACTGCTTGGAGCAGTTGCCGCACGAGCGGACCAGCTTGCCGAAGTTCTCGACCCGGAAGCCGGTCACGGTCAGCTTGCCGGCGCCGTTGAACTGGAACACCTTGTCCGAGGCGGACTTCGCGCCGCCGCCGGTCACGGTGTACGTGGCGGACGACGACTTGCCCTTGAAGCTCGCCGCGTCCTCACCGACGTCCAGCCACCACACGTTCTGCAGGGTGCAGCTGCCCGTGCAGTGCACGCCGTCCGCGCCCGGGGTGCCGATGACGACGTTCTTCAGGACCGCGCCGTCCGCCAGCTCGAAGATGGGGTCCTGGCCCTCGTCCTGACCGCCGTCGCCGAGGTCGCCGCTGCCGTAGAACTTCTGCAGCTTGCCGTCGTACGTGCCCGAGACCTCGATCGTCTCCGGCACGGCCTTGCTGCCCTTCGCGTCCGGCCAGGGGGTCGCCGCGCCGGCGGTGCCCAGCATCGAGGCCGTGACGATCGCCGCGCCGGTGAGGCCCAGCGCGGCCGCGCCGCCGACGACCGCGCGCCGCCTGGTGACCCTGCGACGGTGGCGTACGCGCTGTTCAACTCGTGCAGTCATGAACGGTGTTCCTTGGGGTGGGAGGAGATCTTTACGTCTCCTGGTCGCCGCCCGCCGGGAAAGGGTTGCCGCGTCCGCCGATCTTTTTCACACGACCTCGCCGCGGGGCGCGGACGTCCACTCCGCGTGTCGCCGTCAGGAGTCGTCGTCGGCGTCCCGGCGCGCGAAGTCGCCCGCCACGCGCAGCGGCCGGTCCGCGGTCCCGGCGGTCGCCGCGTAGCTGTCGTCCTTCGCGTCCCGGCCGCCGCGGGCATGGTCGTACTGGCCCGCGAACACCCACTCGCCGGGCGGCACGCTGCGGCCGGACTTCAGCACCCACGTGTAGACGAGGACACCCTCGCGCTCGGCCACCGTCAGCGTGAAGTCGGCCTCGGGCAGCGAACGCCAGGCGCCGGCCGAGGTCACCCCGCCGGTCTGCGCGATCCTCAACTCGACGGTGAGCGAGGTGAGTCGCACACCGGTCTTGAGGGTCACGTCGCTCTGCGCCCAGAAGTCGTTGCTGTGCGGGTCGACCGAGCCGTCCGACCACAGCGGGCCGTCCTCGACGCCCGCCGCGGGCGGGCGCGGCGTCGCCGACGCGGACTTCCCGGCCGACGGGGTGCGGGACGCGGGCGTGCGGGGCTTGCGCGACTGCTCCGGCGGACCGGAGCCGTGCGCGGGGTCCGGCGGCAGCGGCGCCCGGCTCGTCGCGCCCGGGGACGGGTCGGGCGAGACCGCGGCGGCGCGCTGCGCGGGACTCTCGTCCCGCACGGCCGAGGCGACCGCGTAGCCGCCCACCGCGAGGACCCCGGCGACCGCGGCGGTCGCCCCGACGACCCGGGTCCAGCCGAGCAGCGGGGGACGGGCCGCTCGCGGGGGCCGCTCGTCGGCCCCCGCCATCCCGCGCTCGACGCGGGCGAGGATGCGCGCACGGTCGGGCTCGTGCGCCGCGGCCGCCGCCCGCAGCCCGCTGCGCAGCTCGTCGTGCACGTCCTGCGCCTCCCTCATCGGTCCCTTCCTCCGGCTCCGCCCGTCCGCAGCACCGCCGCGTGCACGCGCTGCGGCGCCTCCTGCGTGCCGAGAAGCCGCTGCAGTTCGGCCATGCCCTTGGAGGTCTGGCTCTTCACCGTACCGACCGAGACCCCGAGTGCGAGCGCCGTGTCCTTCTCCGACAGGTCGAAGGCGTGCCGCAGCACCACACAGGCGCGCTTGCGGAACGGCAGCCGGCGCAGCGCCTCCTGGACGTCCACCACACCCGGTACGTCGGGGTTCTCGACCCTGTCCTCGCGCTGCGACCAGAACAGGGTGACCCGTCGGCGCTCGCGCACCGCGCTGCGGATGCGGCTGCGGGCCAGGTTGGCGACCACACCCCGCGCGTACGCCACCGGGCGGTCCGCGGCGCGGACCCGGTCCCAGCGGTGCCACAGCGCGAGCAGCGCGTCCGCGGCGAGATCGTCGGCCGCGTCCGCCTCACCCGTCAACAGGTGCGCCAGGCGGGCCAGTTCCGCGTAGTGCCGCTCGAAGAAGGCGTGGAACTCCACGGAGGCGGCGTCGTCGACGACAGTGCCCACGGGCGACCTCTCCTCGCGGCTTCTCGGCAACCGGTGCGGGTGCGTGCGTATACGGCTCCCGTTCGACCCCGGCGCCGACCGATGGTCCGCCGGGGCGAGATCCGAGAGCGTACCAGCGTTTCGTACGAGTCTTCGAACAGCGTATGGCAGGCCGAACTCGATGACGTGACACGGGAGAAGCCCGCACGCGGTGCGACACGGGAACGCTCCGGCGGGTGTCCGTGGCGGGAGGAAGCGCGACGAAGGGCCGCCCCCGGGAGCGGGGGCGGCCCTTCGTCGGTGCGCGGGCGGTTCAGTCCTCCAGCGCCGCGCGCATCGCGGCCTTCGCGACCGGGGCGGCCAGGCCGTTGCCGCTGACCTCCGAGCGGGCCGCGTCGGACTGCTCGACCAGGACCGCCACGGCGACCTCCTTGCCGTTGGAGTCCGACTTCGCGTACGACGTGAACCAGGCGTACGGCGTCTTGCTGTTGTTCTCGCCGTGCTGGGCCGTACCGGTCTTGCCGCCCACGGTGGCGCCGTCGATCCGCGCGTTCGTGCCCGTGCCGTCCTCGACGACCGTGCGCATCGCGGACCGCAGCTGCCCGGCCGTTTCGGAGCTGACGATCCTGCGGGTCTCCGTGCTGCCTTCGTAGTCCTTCAGCACGTTGCCGTCGGCGTCGCTGGTCCGCGCCACCAGGTGCGGTGAGACCAGCTTGCCGTCGTTGGCGATCGCCGCCGAGACCATGGCCATCTGGAGGGGGGTCGCCGTCACGTCGAACTGGCCGATGCCCGTCAGTGCCGTCTGCGCCGGGTCCATGTCCTTCGGATACACGCTCGGGTACGCGCGTACCGGCACGTCCTGCGTCTCGTCGTCGAAGCCGAACCTCTCCGCCATCGCCCGGACCTTGTCCTGGCCCAGACTGACGGCCATCTTCGCGAAGACGTTGTTGCAGGAGTACTGGAGCGCGACCCGGATCGAGGCGTTCGCACAGGGGGCGGAGGCGTTCTCGTTCGCCAGGACCCGGGTCGTGCCGGGCAGCGTGTACGGGTTCGGGCTGTCCGTCCGCGTGTCCACGTCCGCGTACAGGCCGTCCTCCAGCGCGGCGGCCGCCACGACCAGCTTGAACGTCGAACCCGGCGGCAGCGGCCGGCGCAGCGCGCGGTTCGTCATCGGCTTGCCGGAGGACCTGGTCAGCTTCTTCCAGGCGGCGTCGTCCCCGGTGCTGAGCCGGCCGGGGTCGTACGACGGCGTGGAGACGGCCGCGAGGATCCGGCCGGTCCCGGGGTCGATCGCGACCGCCGCGCCCTTCTTGTCGCCGAGGGCCTCGTACGCGGCCTTCTGCACGTCCGGGTCGATCGTCGTGACGACGTCACCCGGGGCGGCGCGCTTGTCCGTGAGGGTGTCCAGAGGGTTCTTCAGCTGGTTGTCCGTGCCGTCGAGCAGGGTCCGGTAGATGCCCTCCAGCTGCGTCGCCCCGTACACCTGGGAGCTGTAGCCCGTCACCGCCGCGTACAGACCGCCGTCCGTGTACGTGCGCTTGTACGCGAGGTCGCCGCCCTTCGTCCGTGCGGAGCCGGTGATCGCGTCGCCGGCCACGATGATGTCCCCGAGCGGGTGCGCGTACTGCTCGATCGCGTTCCGCCGCTTGTCGTCCGCGAGTGCCTTTCCGTCGTAGAACTGCACCCAGGTCGCCCTGACCAGCAGGGTGACCACGAGCAGCAGGGTGAAGACGGCGGCACGCCTGATCGTCTTGTTCATTGCGCTCAGGACGACGAACGGGCTGGTGCGAATCGTTCCCTTCCGTCCGCTTTTCTCATCCGCCGTTCATGAAGCGGAGCCCTCAGGCGGAGCTCCGCACGAAGCCCGCCTCGTAGGCGGCGATCACCGCCTGCGTGCGGTCGCGGGTGCCCGTCTTCGCCAGCACGGCCGCCACATGGCTCTTCACCGTCGCGGGGCCCACCCCCATCCGCGCGGCGATCTCGGCGTTGGTGAGGCCCGTGGTCATCAGCCGCAGCACGTCGCGCTCGCGGTCCGTGAGTCTCGCCGTCCAGGCGGGCGGCTCGGGGCGGGCGTGTGCGGCGGCCAGCGCCCGTACCGCCGCCGGGAACAGCAGGCTGTCGCTGCGCGCGACCAGCCGGACGGCCTGCACGAGCGCGTCCGCGTCGGCCCGTTTGAGCAGAAAGCCGCTGGCCCCGGCCCGCAGCGCCTCATAGACGTACGAGTCGTTCTCGAACGTCGTCACCACGACGATGCGGGGCGGGTCGGCGAGCGTCGCGAGGATCTGCTCGGTGGCGCGGATGCCGTCGGTCTCCGGCATGCGGACGTCCATCAGGACGACGTCCGGCCGCAGCTGGCGCACCACCGACACCGCCTCGGCGCCGGTCGCCGCCTCCCCGACCACCTCCAGGCCGTCCTCGGCGGAGAGGATCGCGCGCAGCGCGGTGCGCACCATGCGCTCGTCGTCCGCGAGGACGATGCGGATCGTCGGGCCGCTCATGCGGGTCCCTCCAGCGGGAGTCGGACGTGCAGGCGCCACACCCCGTCCACCGGACCGGCCTGCGTCGTGCCGCCCAGCAGCCGGGCCCGGTCCGCGATGCCGCGCAGACCGTGACCGCCGCCCGGACGGGACGCGGGGGCGCCCGTGACCGGGTTCTCGGCGGTGATCTCCAGTTCCTCGCCGTCGCGGGCGATGCGCAGGCGCACCGGGGTCCGCGGCCCGGTGTGCCTCAGCGCGTTGCTGAGTCCCTCCTGCACGATGCGGTACGCCTCCCGGGAGACCAGCGGGGGCACCGACCCGGGGTCCGCCTCGACGGCCGCCGTGACGGGGAGTCCCCCGGCGCGGATGCGGCGCAGCAGTCCGTCGAGATCGGCGAGTGTGGGAGCGGGGGCGGCGGAGCGGGCACCGGCGTCCGCGTCCTGGGCGTCCTGCGGCGCGTCGCCCTCCCGCAGTATCCCCAGCACCGCGTCCAGTTCACCCACCGTGCGACGGGTGGTGTCCTCGATCGCGGCGAGCGCCTCGCGGACGAAGCGGGGGTCGGTGTCCAGGACACGCCGGGCGGCGCTCGCCTGGAGGGTGACCGCACTGAGCGCGTGGCCGACGGAGTCGTGCAGTTCGCGGGCGAGCCGGTTGCGTACGGCGAGGTCCGCGGCACGCCGTTCGGCCGCCGCGAGCCGGTCCTCCGGGGCCGGTCCCAGCAGGACGGGCGCGGCGCGGGCCAGCAGACGGCCCGCCCCGGCCGCGCAGGCAGCCAGCGCGATCAGCACGGCGGCCCCGGCGACCGGGGAGAGGGCCAACGCCCAGGACGCGTCCAGGACTTCGGGAAGCCCGAGACGGGAGTCACGCAGCCGGGCGACGGCGGGCAGCGCGATGAGCACGGCCGCGAACGGCGGTACGGCCAGGGACATTCCGGCGATGACCCCGCCGAGCCCCAGATGCAGCGTGAACCAGGCGGCGGTGCGGCGCCGGGCCGCCCGGGTGCGCGCGGGTCCTTCGGCGAGCCCGTCGCCCTCGACACCGCACAGCGCCCGGACGACGGCCACCGACAGCGGCCGGGTCGGCGGGAAGAGCGCCGTGATCGCGGCGAGCGGCAACCCGACCGCGAAAGAGGCGAGTTGGAGGGGGAGGGAGTTGAAGCTGTTCTGCGCGTCCGTCAGGGGTCCCACGACGACCTCGCCGACGAAGACGTACGGCATCGCGAGCGCGCCGCCGAGGATGAGGTGGATCCACCGCCGCCGCGCCCGCCGTCCGAACAGGAACCGGATGAACCCGCTCACACCGGCCGCTCCGCCCGGACGGACCGCTCCGCGAGGAAGTGCGCGCCGATGGTGACCACGAGCATGCCGACGATCATCTGCCCAGCGTAGGTGAGGGTCATCGCCTCCGTGGGGCGCCTGGAAATGTCGTCCACTCCGCCCAGGCTCGCCAGCGCCAGCCAGCCGCCCCAGCAGGCGGTGGCCGCGGAACCGGTCCAGGCGAGTGCCAGCGGCACCCGCGCGGGCAGTGCGCGCCCCCGCCGGAACGCGAGCAGCGAGGCGCCGGCGACGGCGGACAGCAGGAACACGGCGTCCAGGACCTCGAGGACGTAGAAGTCACCGGTGCGGTCCGCGGCACGGCCGGTGCTCAGTCCGGCCGAACTGCCGCAGGCCCACAGCAGATGCGCGGTGACCGGGAACAGGGCGAGGACCGCCGCGGCGACGGCGGTCGCGCGCTGGGCGGACCCCACGGCGCTCGCCGGCAGCTCCCGTACCCGGCCGCGCCACAGGTCCCCCCAGCGGTCCCGCGTGTACAGGGCGAACAGTGTGCCCAGCGCGAGGCCCTGCACGATGAACCCCGTGTACACGACCCCGAACACCCACTCGTCGAGGAACGGTTCCGTGCCGGCGTCCCCGGACTCCGGCACGGAACCCCCGAGCGCCCTGACCAGCAGTTGCAGCGGATACCCGGTCATGACCGGCACGAGCAGCCCGGTCGCCACCCACATCGGGACGGCGAGCAGCCACGCCGGCACGCGCCGGCCCCAGGGCCGGGTCAGGAGCAGGGCGATCACGATGACGGCGCCGTCCATCAGCACCGTCAGGGCGTTGGCCACGGCCATCTGCGCCCGGTGCTCCAGCAGGGAGCTGCCCTCGGGGATGCCGAGGTGACTGCCCGCGATCCAGGCGGTCTTGAGGCCGAGATACGGGAGGCAGGAGACGACGGCGACGGCGCGCAGGACGCGGCGGGGGGGGGGGGGGGGGGGAGGCACACACAGGCAGAACAGCCAAAGACAAGGGAGAGGGGGGAGAAGAAGAAAG
>NZ_JBWKDS010000023.1:48288-87526 GCF_056435845.1 Streptomyces sp. NPDC043867
GGGGTGCCGATGTGACTGCCCGCGATCCGGGTGGTTTTGGGGCGGAGAGAGGGGAGGCGGGAGCCGAGGGCGACGGCGCGCAGGACGCGGCGCGCGCGGCCGGCCCGGCCGCGCGCGGAGCCCCGGGAGGGTCCGGCGACGGGGGCGGTGGAGGAACCGGATGGAAGCGACATGTCCTCACGGTCCCGCGGCGGTCCCCCGCCCCGCGTCCTGCGTGCCGACGATCCGCCTCCGCCGTGCGGGGGAGAGGAAGGTCGTCCGTCCCGCGAGCCGTCCCGGTGTCCGGGGGTCAGGCCCGCGGGGTGGGTCGACGTCGTGGATCTCCCTCGGCCCGGGGGTCAGGCACGCGGGGTGGGGTCGACGTCGTGGATTTCCTCGGCCTGGGGGTCAGGCACGCGGGGTGGGGTCGACGTCGTGGATTTCCTCGGCCTGGGGGTCAGGCCCGCGGGGTGGGGTCGACGTCGTGGATTTCCTCGGCCCGGGGGTCAGGCCCGCGGGGTGGGGTCGACGTCGTGGATCTCCCTCGGCCCGGGGGTCAGGCACGCGGGGTGGGGACGACCTCGTCGATCTCCTCGGCCCGGGGGTCAGGCCCGCGGGGTGGGGACGACCTCGTCGATCTCCTCGGCCCGGGGGTCAGGCCCGCAGGGTGAGGACGACCTCGTCGATCTCCTCGGCGCGGGCGTCGGCGTAACCGCGGGTGCGGGCCGTCTCGCGGAAGCCGCACCTCTCCAGGACCCGCAGGGACGCCGCGTTGTCCGCGGCGACGCGGGCCTCCAGGGGCCGCTCTGGGACGAGCGCGAGCAGGGCGCGCAGGGCCCGCGTCGCGATGCCCCGGCCCCAGTACGCGCGGTCGATCCAGTACGTCACCTCGCGCTCACCCGGCTCGCCGTACACCGCGGCGCTGCCGACCACGTCGCCGTCCGCGAGGACCGTCCGCACCACGGCGGACGAGGCGCGGACGCGGCGCCAGTGGGCGTCGAACCGGTCCCGGTCGGCCGGGTCCTCGGCCGTGAACGCGGCCATGCGGCTCGACTCGGGGTCGTTCGCCAGCCGGAAGAAGACCGGCAGATCGCTGTCGTGCACCGGGCGCAGGACCACCTCCACCTCAGAGCCTCCGCGTCGCAAGGGTGAGCCGGTCACGGGCGTCGAACAGCGCGTCCTTGACCATCTGCTCGTGGGCGGGCGTGAGCCGCGCCACCGGCACGGAGCAGCTGATCGCGTCCCGCGCGGGCGTGCGGTAGGGGATCGCCACGCCGAAGCAGCGCAGCCCCAGCGTGTTCTCCTCGCGGTCCACCGCGAAGCCCTGCTCCCGCACCTGGTGCAGCTCCTCGATGAGCTTCTCCCGGTCGGTGATGGTGTGCTCGGTCAGCGCCGGCAGCGTCTCCGGGAGCATCTTGCGGACCTGCTCGTCGGTATGGGTGGCGAGCAGCGCCTTGCCCAGGGAGGTGGAGTGCGCGGGAAGCCGCCGTCCCACCCGGGTGAAGGGGCGCAGGTAGTGCTGCGACTGGCGGGTGGCGAGATAGACGACGTTCGTCCCGTCGAGCCGGGCGAGGTGGATCGTCTCCGTCGTGTCGTCCGACAACCGGTCCAGCGTGGGCCGGGCCGCGGCCACCACCTCGTCGCCGTCGATGTAGGACGTGCCGACCAGCAGGGCGCGGACGCCGATGCCGTACCGCGTGCCGGTCGCGTCCGTCTCGACCCAGCCGAGCTCCACCAGCGTGCGCAGCAGCATGTACAGGCTCGACTTGGGGTAGCCGACGGCCTCCTGGACGGCGGCCAGGGAGTGCATTCCGGGCCGGCCGGCGAAGTACTCGAGCAGTTCCACGGTCCGTACCGCGGACTTGACCTGTGCCCCGCCGCCTGTCTCGACTGCCGACATCGCGCTTGACCCCTTCGTTGGACGCGAAATAGTCTCCAACAGCATATTCACCATCAGAGACAGCGTTCAGTATATCGAACGCGTTTGGTGCGTGACACAGGAAGTACGGCATCACATCTGGAGGAACCCGCGGTGGCAGCAGCACCAGTCTGGAGTGTCGACCCCCGTACCGGGAAGCAGCGTGAGCAGGTTGCGGTGGAGGCCACAGCCCAGGAGGTGGACGAGGCCGTCCGCGCCGCGCACGCCGCCAGAGGGGCCCTCGCCGACCGCACCGTACGCGCCGCCTTCCTGCGCACGTCGGCCGACCTGCTCGAAGAGGCCAAGGACCGGCTCGTCGAGGCCGCGGACGCGGAGACCGCGCTCGGCCCGGTCCGCCTCACCGGCGAACTCGCCCGCACCTGCTACCAGCTGCGGGCCTTCGCGGACATCGTCGACGAGGGCGCCTTCCTCGACGTCGTGATCAACCACCCCGACGACACCGCGACCCCGCCGGTACCGGACCTGCGCCGCTACAAGGTGCCCCTGGGCGTCGTCGCCGTCTACTCGGCGTCGAACTTCCCCTTCGCCTTCTCGGTCGCCGGCGGCGACACCGCCAGCGCGCTCGGCGCGGGCTGCCCGGTCGTCGTCAAGGCCCATCCCGACCACCCGGGCCTGTCGGAGCTGGTCGCGTCGACCCTGCGCAGGGCCGCCGCCCGGCACGACATCCCCGCGGGCGTCGTCGGCCTGGTCCACGGCTTCGAGGCGGGCGTCGAACTCGTCAAGCACCCGCTCGTCTCGGCGGCCGGCTTCACGGGCTCGGTCCGCGGCGGCCGTGCCCTCTTCGACGCGGCGGCCGCGCGCCCCGTGCCGATCCCCTTCCACGGCGAGCTCGGCTCGCTCAACCCCGTCGTCATCACCGAGGCCGCCGCCGCCGAGCGCGCCGAGGCGATCGGCACCGGTCTCGCGGGCTCGATGACGCTCGGCGTCGGCCAGTTCTGCGTGAAGCCCGGCCTGGTGCTGGCACCTTCGGGCGACGCCGGTGACAGGCTGCTGAAGTCCCTCACCGACGCCGTCAGCGACACCGAGGCCGGAGTCCTCCTCGATCACCGGATGCGGGACAACTTCCTCGCCGGCGTCGCCGAACGCACCGGCCTCGAAGGCGTCGAGTCCCCGGTCACCCCCGGCGCGGGCGGCGAGCACACGGTGAGCCCCGGCTTCCTGACCGTGCCCGCGCACAAGCTGGCTGCCGAGGGCGAGCACGACCTGCTCCTCGAGGAGTGCTTCGGCCCGCTCACGGTCGTCGCCCGCTACGAGGACGACGCCGAAGCGGGCGCGGTCCTCTCGCGGCTCCCGGGCAACCTGACCGCCACCGTCCACCTCTCCACCGAGGAAGCGGCCGGCGAGGGGCGCGGCGCCGAGATCCTCGCGGAGCTGACCCCGCTCGCGGGCCGTGTCCTGGTCAACGGCTGGCCGACCGGCGTCGCCGTCGCGCCGGCCCAGCACCACGGCGGGCCCTACCCGGCGACCACCTCCACCTCGACCTCCGTGGGCGGTACGGCGATCGAGCGCTGGCTGCGCCCGGTGGCGTACCAGAACGCTCCCGAGGCCCTGCTGCCGCCGGAGCTGCGCGACGACAACCCGCTGGGGCTGCCCCGCCGTTACGACGGGCGGCTCGAACGCTGACCCCGGCCCCCTGGGACACTCGGCGGATGGACGTCGAACTTCCCGAACTCCCCTTCCCTCTCCGCACGTACGGGCCGGACGGCCACTGGTCGTACGAGGACGGAGTGCTCACCGGATGGGCGGGCGCGCGGCAGGACCGCTTCGTGCCGCCCACCGGTGAGGCCCTGGACCCGGCCACCGACGCGCCCCGGCTGCTGGGCGCGCCGGAGGGCGACTTCCAGCTGGTGGCCCGCGTCACGGTCGGTTTCTCCGCCTCCTTCGACGCCGGGGTGCTCTACGTGCACGTGGCGGAGCGGGCCTGGGCGAAGCTCTGCCTGGAGTACTCCCCGGATGTGCCCACCGTCTGCACGGTGGTCACCCGTGGGCACTCCGACGACGCCAACTCCTTCACCGTCGAGGGCAGTTCCGTCTGGCTCCGGATCAGCCGCACGGGTCGTGCCTTCGCCTTCCACGCCTCCCGCGACGGAGTCCGCTGGACCTTCGTCCGGCTGTTCACCCTGGCCGACGAGGAAGCGTCCAAGGCGGCCCTCGTCGGTTTCATGACGCAGTCCCCCCTCGGCGAGGGCTGCGTGGTCAGGTACGACGCCATCGAGTACCGCCCCGCCTGGCCGAAGGACCTGCGGGACGGCAGCTGAGCACCGGGCCGCCCGCCGCACCCGGTTCGAGCGCCGTGGAACCACCGCGCCGCCCGTCACGTCCTCCGTTGCGTGATCGCAGACCGTGTGGCCCGGGTGCACCGGGTGATCAGGACCGCGCTGCCCGCCGAGGCCCCCGCGGTCGCGGCCCTGCACGCCCGGGCCCGGGCAACGTACTACCCGGACGGCCTCCCGGGCGACGGCGCGGACTGGCTCGCCGACTGGCGGAGCGCCATCGGCCGCCCGGAAGGGCACGTGCTGTGCGTGGTCGAGCGCGGCCGGATCGCCGCTCTCGCCTCCTTCCGCACCGCCGAGGGCGCGCCCCGCGACACCGTGAAGCTCTTCCAGTTCCACGTCGACCCCGATCACTGGCGGACCGGCCTCGGCACCGCGCTGCACGCGGCCTGCGTCGAGGAGTGGCAGGCGGACGGGAAGCGCGCGGCCTCGCTGGACGTGCACGTGGAGAACCTGCGCGCCCGGGCCTTCTACGCGCGCCGGGGCTGGGTCCCGGACCCGGAGCACCCGCCCGCCGAGGACGATCACCACCTGGTTCTGCGCTACGCGGTGCCGGGGGAATGACCCCAGCCGCTTGAACGTTCACGTATGTGGCGGAGGGCGTCTCCGTACCCGTACGACCTGGAAGAAGCCGAAGAATGCGCGTCGAGATCTGGAGCGACATCGCCTGCCCGTGGTGCTACGTGGGCAAGGCCCGTTTCGAGAAGGCGCTCGCCGCCTTCCCGCACCGGGCCGAGGTCGAGGTGGTGCACCGCTCCTTCGAGCTGGACCCGACGCGCGCCAAGGGCGACACCGGACTCGTCCTGCCGATGCTGGCCAGGAAGTACGGGATGAGCGAGGCACAGGCGCAGGCCGCCGAGAACAACCTCGGCACGAACGCCGCCGCGGAGGGCCTGGACTACCGCACCGAGGGCCGCGACCACGGCAGCACCTTCGACATGCACCGCCTCCTGCACTTCGCCGGGGAGCAGGGCCGCCAGGACGAACTGATCGACCTCCTCTACCGCGCGAACTTCGCGGAGGAGCGGTCCGTCTTCGACGACGACGAACGGCTCGTGGAACTGGCCGTCGCCGCCGGCCTCGACGCGGACGCGGCCCGCGCGGTCCTCGCCGACCCGGCCGCCTACGCCGAGGCGGTGCGCGCGGACGAGCGAGAGGCCGCCGAGCTGGGCGCGACCGGCGTCCCCTTCTTCGTCCTCGACCGCACGTACGGCATCTCCGGCGCCCAGCCCGCCGAGGTCTTCACCCAGGCCCTGGCCCAGGCCTGGGGCGAGCGGCCGGCGCTGACGCTGATCCAGGAGCCGGGCGGCGACGCGCAGGCCTGCGGCCCCGACGGCTGCGCCGTCCCGGGGAACTGAGCCCGCGGACCGGGCACCCGGCCGACGGAGAAACCGCAGGTCGGGGCCCACGTATAAGCGTTTCTTGGTGAAAGCCCGCAGAAACGGGCAATGGACGGAGGCTTCGCGGGGCCGCAGAGTGGTCCCATGGAGACCTTCGAGAGCCTCGTACGAGCCGAGTTCGCCCCGAAGAACACCTATCTGAACACGGCCAGCACCGGACTGCTGCCGGTCCGGGCGGTCGACGCCGTGCGGGCCGGCGTGGAGTCCGTGGCGGCGGGCCGGCCGCAGGACATGTTCGCGGACGTGGAGGCGTCCCGGGCCGCCTTCGCCCGGCTGGCCGGCGTCCCCGGCAGCCGGGTGGCGGCCGGCGGTTCGGTCGCCGTCTACACCGGTCTGATCGCCGCCTCGCTCCCTGCGGGCGCCGAAGTGCTCACCGCCGAGGCGGACTTCACCTCGGTCGTGAACCCTTTCCACGTGCGCGGCGACCTCAAGGTGCGCGTGGTGCCGCTGGAGCGGATCGCCGAGTCGGTCCGCCCGGGCACGGCACTGGTCGCCGTCAGCGCCGCGCAGTCCGCGGACGGCCGGGTCGCCGACCTGGCCGCGATCCGGGAGGCGGCCCGCACGCACGGGGCGCGGACGTACATCGACGTGTCCCAGGCCGCGGGCTGGCTGCCGATCGACGCGGACGCGTACGACTTCGTGTCCTCCGTCGCCTTCAAGTGGCTCCTCTGCCCGCGGGGCGTGGCCTTCCTGGTCGTCCCGGAGGACTTCGGCGGCCTCACACCCGTCTTCGCGGGCTGGGTCGCGGGCGAGCGCCCCTGGGACAGCTGCTACGGCCCGGTCGAGGAACTCGCCCACTCCGCACGGCGGTTCGACGAGAGTCCCAGCCTCTTCTCGTACGCGGGAGCCCGCCACTCGCTGGCCCTGATCGGGGAACTGGGCGTGGACGCCGTACGGGCCCACGACCTCGCGCTCGCCGACCGGTTCCGGGCGGGGCTGGACAGGCTCGGGCACGCGCCCGTGCCGGCCCCCGGCTCGCCCATCGTCTCCGTCCCGCGGCTCGGCCACCGGCAGCCCGAACTGAGCCGGGCAGGCGTCGAAGTATCCGACCGCGCGGGCAACTTGAGGGCGGCCTTCCACCTCTACAACACCCCCGCCGACGTCGACCGGCTGCTCGACGTCCTGTCCGGCTGACCGCGGGCGGAGAAACGCCCGGGCCGGCACCCCGAGGGGGCCGGCCCGGAACGCGGTGCGCAGCCGCTCAGACCTCCTCGGTCAGCAGCGGGTACACGCCGTTCTCGTCGTGGTCCTCCCGTCCGGTGACCGGCGGGTTGAAGACGCAGACGCACCGGAAGTCGGTCCTGGGACGCATGGTGTGGCGCTCGTGGCCGTCCAGCAGGTACATCGTGCCCGGCGTGATCCAGTGCTTCTCGCCGGTCTCGTCATCGGTCAGCTCGGCCTCGCCCTCCACGCAGAGCACCGCCTCGATGTGGTTCGCGTACCACATCGACGTCTCGGTGCCCGCGTACAGAGTCGTCTCGTGGAGGGAGAACCCGACCTTCTCCTTGGCGAGCACGATGCGCTTGCTCTCCCACGTGCCGGACTTGGCCTTCACATGACGGTCGGTTCCCTCGATGTCCTTGAATGATCGGACGATCACGGTGAGTTGCTGCCTTTCTGTGGTGCGTACGCGGTCAGGCGACCGTCTCGCGGACGGCGCGGGCGAGGGTGCGCAGGCCCTCGTCCAGTTCGTCGGGCGTGATCGTCAGCGCCGGAAGCAGCTTGACGACCTCGCTCTCCGGGCCCGAGGTCTCGATGAGCAGACCGAGCTCGAAGGCGCGCTGCGCGACTCGGCCGGCCCGCTCCTTCTCCTTGAACTCCAGGCCCCAGACGAGGCCGCGGCCCCGGTACTCCTTGATGTCGGCGAGGTTCTCCTCGGTGATGGAGATCAGCGCCTGCTCGACCTGCTCGCCGCGGGTCCGGGTCTGCTTCTCCATCGCGGCCCCGTCGGTCCAGTACGTCTCCAGGGCGGCTGCCGCGGTCACGAACGCCGGGTTGTTGCCGCGGAAGGTGCCGTTGTGCTCGCCCGGCTCCCAGATGTCCAGCTCGGGCTTGAACAGGCACAGCGACATGGGCAGTCCGTAGCCGCTGATGGACTTGGACACGGTGACGATGTCCGGGGTGACGCCCGCCTCCTCGAAGGAGAAGAACGCCCCGGTGCGGCCGCAGCCCATCTGGATGTCGTCGACGATCAGCAGCATGTCCTGGCGCTCGCACAGGTCGGCGAGGGCTCGCAGCCACTCGGGGCGCGCGACGTTGATGCCGCCCTCGCCCTGCACCGTCTCGACGATCACGGCGGCGGGCTTGTTGAGACCGGAGCCCTGGTCCTCGAGCAGCCGCTCGAACCAGAGGAAGTCCGGGACCTGGCCGTCGAAGTAGTTGTCGAACGGCATCGGGGTGCCGTGCACGAGCGGGACACCGGCGCCGGCGCGCTTGAAGGCGTTGCCGGTGACGGCGAGCGAGCCCAGCGACATGCCGTGGAAGGCGTTGGTGAAGGACACGATGGCCTCGCGGCCCTTCACCTTGCGGGCCAGCTTCAGCGCGGACTCCACCGCGTTGGTGCCCGTCGGGCCCGGGAACATGACCTTGTAGGGCAGGTCGCGCGGGCGCAGGACCAGGTTCTGGAAGGACTCCAGGAAGGCGCGCTTGGCGGTCGTCGACATGTCGAGACCGTGGGTGACGCCGTCGCGCTCCAGGTAGTCGATCAGGGCGCGTTTGAGCACGGGGTTGTTGTGGCCGTAGTTGAGCGAACCGGCGCCCGCGAAGAAGTCGAGGTAGGCGTGCCCGTCCTCGTCGTACATGCGGCTGCCCTGGGCGCGGTCGAAGACGGTGGGCCAGCCGCGGCAGTAACTGCGCACCTCCGACTCCACGGTCTCGAAGACGCTCAGGTCGGGCTGGGTGATGGTCACAGCGGATCTCCTCCTGGGAGATGAAGTCGTGGGGGATGCCGGAGAGGGGACGGCGGTTCAGAGAGACAGCGGTCCGATGCGGTGGAGCACCTCGGGGTCGTGCGGTCCGTCGGGGAAATGCCCGGTGTCGAACAGGACCTCCCGCTCCAGGGCCGCGCCGTGGCGTGCGGCGTACGACGCGAACAGGCGCTCGGAGGCGGTGTTGCCCGGCGTGATCGTGGTCTCGACGAACTCGGGCCCGCGCTCGCTCTCCTTCGCCAGCCGGGCGGTCAGCCCGTCGAGCAGCGCGGCGGCGAGTCCGCGTCCGCGGTAGTCGCCGTCGACGGCCACCTGCCACACGAGCAGCGTGTGCGGCTGCTCGGGGCGGACGTAGCCGGTGACGAAACCGACGGGATTCCCCTCCGCGTCCCGGGCCACCGCCGACGTGCCGGCGAAGTCACGGCACCACAGGAGGTAGCTGTACGAGGAGTTCAGGTCGAGGTTTCCGGAGTCCTTGGCGATGCGCCAGAGCGCGGCCCCGTCGGCCACCTCCGGACGGTCGATCCGGAGGCCCTCGGGCATTCCCAGGAATTCCGCTTGCAGGTCTGCTGGTGCGGCGGTCATGCCGATTGAATTTACCCAGCGAAAGTCGAAATTGCATCGTCGGCCGGGGTTACGAACACGCCATACATGTGTTATCACGCGGGCGTGAGTCGCCGGGTTGCACCAAGACTTTATCTGACGTTCTGTCCGTATAAGAAGGGAGGAAACGGACGTCTTGTGGAGTGCATCACAGCGTGGTGACCTGTGTGCGATCGGCCCGGATTCCCTCGGTCGGCGTTCGCGAAATCTTTGCGTTTGGCATCAGCGAAAGCGGGCAGAAGAGCAAAGGGAAGCTATTCCGGATAATACTGAGCGAGTAGGCGGGGAAAGGCGCTTTGCATTGCGCTGCATTTCTGCGGACGTGGCAGATTTCTGCGCTCGGAGAGGTGAGCCGTCCCATGCGCGGCTTGCTCCGGCGCCGTGAGACGCCTCGCGTGAAGGGGCCGACGCGCGCGTACGAGGGGCACGCCCCAACCGGACGGCCGGGGCGCGTCACCCGCCCGGGTACGGACCCGGGCGCGGGACGCACGGGGCCGGGATCACTCCCACACGTCGGACACCGCGCGCCCCGCCGCCTCCAGGTCCACCGCGCCGCCCAGCTCGGCCAGCGCGGACCCCAGCGCCGTCAGGCAGGCCCGCACGACACCGCGCGTCGCGTCCGGACCGTAGTGGTTCACCCGGATCATCTCCTTGGCGAGCGCGCCCCCTCCCGCGACCAGGGGGAGCGCGGGATCGGCGGCCAGGGCCCGCGCCACCAGCCCCGACGCGTCGATCCCGGGCGGCGTCCGCAGCGTGGTCGCCACGGGCGCGGCGTCCGACACCTCGTGCACGTACGGCTCGATGCCCCCGCCCAGTGCGAGGGCGCCCGCGCGCGTGGCCGCCGCCGCCGAGGCGTGGCGGGCCATCACCGCGGCCGGCCCCTCGGCCTCGATGCGCTCGACGCACGCCTCGAGCGCCAGCATCTCCAGCTGTGCGGGCGCGTGCAGCAGCGCCTTGCGGCCGCCGTCGATCCACCGCTCCTTCCAGTCCAGAAGGGAGAGGTACGACCGGCGCGGGGCCGCCGGGTTCGCCGCCATCCGCGCCCAGGCCCGCTCACTCACGGACACCGCCGACACGCCCGCGGGCCCGCCCATCGCCTTCTGGGCCCCGATGACGCACAGGTCCACGCCCCACGCGTCCGGCAGTACCGGCTCGGCGCCGATCGAGGCGACGGCGTCCAGGTAGAACAGCGCGCCGTGCTCCCGTACCACCTCGCCGATCGCGCCGACCGGGTTCGTGTTGCCGGTGGCCGCCTCGGCGTGCACGAGCGAGACGAAGTCGATCCCCGGGTGCTCGGCGAACGCCGCGCGGACCTGCTCGGCCGTGACGGCCGCGTGGAAGGCCACGGCGAGGTCGATCACCCGCGCCCCGCAGTCCCGCAGCCAGTCGCCGAACGTCTGCCCGTACGGGCCGGTGACGATGTTGAGAGCCGTCGTCCCCGGTCCCGCGGTGGCGCGGATCGCGCCCTCCAGCGGAAGCAGCGCCTCGCCCTGCATGATCACGACGTCCTGCCCGGTGGACAGCAGCCGGGCCACCCGGTCCTCGATCGACGCGAAGTGCGCCGCGGTCAAGGGGGTCAGGTCCAGGAAGGGGTGGGTCACGGCGACGCTCTCTTCACTCACGGGTTCCAGTACGCGGATTCCAGTACGTGGATACGCGGTATGAGCGTAACGGGCGGTCCCGCGGCGGCCCGGCAAGGTCCAGACGGCCGCAGTCGGCGCCCCGTGCCCCCTCCGGGGCCGGGATCCGAGGCCGGACGGCCCAGCCACCATCGGATTGATTTGAGCAACCCAAACCTTTCCTTATAATCGGAACCCTCAGTTCCCTCACAGGAGGTCCCCCGTGAACTCGGTCCTCGGACGCCGGACCCGCATTCTGGCCGCCACCACCGCGACGGCCGGGCTGCTGCTCGTGGCCGGCTGCTCCTCGGACGACGACGGGGGCAAGAAGACCACCGCCGGCGGGGTCACGCTGGTCAAGGGCGGTCAGCTCACCACCTGCACCCACCTGCCGTACCCGCCCTTCCAGTCGGAGGTCGACGGCAAGGTGCAGGGCTTCGACGTCTCCCTCATCGACCTGGTCGCCCAGGACCTCGGCGTGAAGCAGGCCATCGTCGACACGCCGTTCGAGAACTTCAAGACCGGCGCGTTCCTCAACTCCGGCCAGTGCGACCTCGCCGCCGCCGGCATGACCATCACCGAGGAGCGCAAGAAGAACGTCGACTTCTCCGACCCGTACTTCGACGCCACCCAGGCCGTCCTGGTCGACAGGAAGAGCGGTGTCGACTCCCTGGCGGACGTGAAGTCCAAGGGGAGGAAGCTCGGCGCCCAGGCGCAGACGACGGGCGAGGACTACGCGAAGAAGCAGGGCTTCGACCCGGTCTCCTTCGAGTCCTCGGACGCGGTCATCAACGGCCTGCGCTCCGGCCAGGTCCAGGCCGTCATCATCGACTACCCGGTCGTCCAGGGCTGGCTCAAGGACAAGGCGAACGCCGACGCCTTCAAGGTGGTGGGCAACCTCAACACCGGTGAGCAGTACGGCTTCACGGTGAAGAAGGGCAACACCAAGCTGGTCGCCGCCGTCAACAAGGCGCTCAAGGACGCCAAGGCCGACGGCACGTACAAGAAGCTGTACGAGAAGTGGATCGGCCCGTACGACGAGTCCGCGGCGACCGCCTCCCCGTCCGCCTCATGAGTGAAGCCGGCACCACGGTCCAGCCCCGCAAGTCCGGCCTGACCCGGCGGCAGAAGCGTGCCGTGTCGCGCGGTGTCCAGTACGTCGTGTTCGTCGCCGCCCTGATCGCCTTCGCGTTCACGGCGGACTGGGGGCGGCTGAAGAACCAGTTCGCGCAGTGGGACCTGGTCCGGCAGATGTTCCCGGACGTCATCACGCTGGCGCTGAAGAACACCGTGCTGTACACGATGTCCGGCTTCGTCTTCGGCCTCGTGCTCGGCATGGTCATCGCCCTCATGCGGCTGTCGCCGGTGGGCCCCTACCGCTGGCTCTCCGGCATCTACATCGAGGTCTTCCGCGGGCTGCCGGCCCTGCTGATCTTCGTCTTCGTGGGCGTCGCCGTACCGCTGGCGTTCCCCGGCACGGAGATCCCGGGCGGCACCTACGGCAAGGTGGCGCTCGCACTCGGCCTGGTCTCCGCCGCGTACATGGCGGAGACGATCCGCGCCGGCATCCAGGCGGTGCCCAAGGGACAGATGGAGGCGGCCCGTTCCCTGGGCTTCTCGCACGCCCGGGCCATGGTTTCGATCATCATCCCGCAGGCGTTCCGCATCGTGATCCCGCCTCTCACCAACGAACTGGTCCTCCTCTTCAAGGACTCCTCGCTGGTGCTGTTCCTCGGTGTCACGCTGGAGGAGCGCGAACTCACCAAGTTCGGCCGCGACCTGGCCAGCCAGACCGCCAACTCCACGCCGATCCTGGTCGCGGGTCTGTGCTACCTGCTCGTGACCGTGCCGCTCGGCTTCGTCGTGCGGCGCCTGGAGGCCAAGGCCGGGGAGGCCACCAAGTGAGCACGTCCAGCACACCGGAGATCCAGGTCAAGGGGCTGCACAAGTCCTTCGGCGACAACGAGGTGCTGCGCGGCATCGACCTGGAGATCGGCACCGGCGAGGTGGTCTGCGTGATCGGCCCGTCCGGTTCCGGCAAGTCGACCCTGCTGCGCTGCGTGAACCTCCTCGAGGAGCCCACGAAGGGGCAGGTCTTCGTCGGCGGCACCGAGGTCACGCACCCCGACGTCGACATCGACGCCGTCCGCCGCCGGATCGGCATGGTCTTCCAGGCGTTCAACCTCTTCCCGCACCTCACGGTGACCGAGAACCTCGCGCTGCCGCAGCGCCGGGTCCTTCGCCGCGACAAGGCGCAGGCGGCCCGGGTGGCCGCCGAGAACCTGCGCCGGGTGGGCCTGTCCGAGAAGGCCGACGCGTACCCCGCCTCGCTGTCCGGCGGCCAGCAGCAGCGGGTGGCGATCGCCCGGGCGCTGGCGATGGGCCCGGAGGTGATGCTCTTCGACGAGCCGACCTCGGCCCTCGACCCGGAGCTCGTCGGGGACGTGCTCGCCGTCATGCGGATGCTCGCGAACGAGGGCATGACCATGATGGTCGTCACCCACGAGATGAGCTTCGCCCGCGAGGTCGCCGACCGGGTCGTCTTCATGGACGGCGGTGTGGTCGTCGAGGAGGGCGCCCCCGCACAGGTCATCGGCAACCCCGGCCACGAGCGCACCCGGCACTTCCTGTCCCGGCTGCTGGACCCGGCGATGGCGGACGTGGAAGAGGGCACGGCCGGGACGGTCGAGAAGGGCCTCTAGCCGCGACACGAGGGCCAGGAACTAGGGTGCGGTCATGAGTGATCGCGCGGTGCTGCACGTGAAGGGGCGGGTGCTCGTCGGCCCCGACGACGTCCGGGACGAACTGTGGGTCGTCGGCGGGAGGATCTCCTACGAGCGCCCCGCCGGCGCCCGCGACGTCCGCACCGTGCAGGGCTGGGCGCTGCCCGGTCTCGTCGACGCGCACTGCCACGTCGGGCTCGGACCGCACGGGCCGGTGCCCGAGGACGTCGCGGAGAAGCAGGCGCTCACCGACCGCGAGGCGGGCACCCTGCTGATCCGGGACGCCGGCTCGCCGTCCGACACCCGCTGGACCGACGACCGCGACGACCTCCCGAAGATCATCCGGGCGGGCCGGCACATCGCCCGCACCCGCCGCTACATCCGTGGCTTCGCCCACGAGATCGAGCCCGGGGACCTCGTCGCGTACGTGGCCCGGGAGGCCCGGCGCGGCGACGGCTGGGTGAAGCTGGTGGGCGACTGGATCGACCGCGGTACGGGCGACCTGAGCGCCTGCTGGCCGCGGGACGCCGTCGAGGCGGCGATCGCCGAGGCCCACCGGCTCGGCGCCCGCGTCACCGCCCACTGCTTCGCCGAGGACTCCCTGCGGGACCTGGTCGAGGCGGGCATCGACTGCGTCGAGCACGCGACCGGTCTGACCGAGGACACCATCCCGCTCTTCGCCGAGCGGGGCGTCGCCATCGTCCCCACGCTCGTCAACATCGCCACCTTCCCGCGGCTCGCGGCGGGCGGCGACGCCAAGTACCCCGCCTGGTCGGCGCACATGCGACGGCTGCACGAGCGGCGCTACGACACGGTACGGGCCGCCTACGACGCCGGAATCCCGGTCTACGTCGGCACCGACGCGGGAGGCTCCCTCGCGCACGGCCTGGTCGCGGGCGAGGTCGCCGAACTCGTCACCGCCGGCATCCCGCCGCTGGCGGCGCTGTCCGCGACCGCATGGGACGCCCGGCGCTGGCTGGGCAGGCCGGGACTCGACGAGGGGGCACCCGCGGACCTCGTGGTCTACGCCGAGGATCCCCGCGCGGACGTCCGCGTGCTCGCCGCGCCGCGCCGGGTGATCCTGAACGGCAACCCCGTCGGCTGACCTCACGCGCACCTCCCCGGTTGACGCGGCGTGACGGCGGGCCGACGGGCTCGTTGAGCACCCCACTTCGTGCACCGGGGCGTCAACCGGCGTGTTCCCACGGGGGAGTTGCGTGGGGGACGAGGGCGAACACCCGTGCCGGGGGATTCGAAGAAACGCACGGAAATCCCACGTTGGAGTGAAGTGACGTCAGGTCGCTGACCGTTCACTCTCCGTGCGTAATTCTTGCCGGGTCCCAAGTCTGTTCTCCCCTGGGGGTCCCACCACCGTGAACGGCAACCACTTCCGCATGCCCGCACGCCGCCTCGCCGCGACCGCCGCGGCCACCGCCCTGGCCGCGGGTCCCGCGGCCCTGACCGGCGCGGGCCCCGCCCACGCGGCCACCGGCCACGGCCGCGCGAGCGCCGTCGTGCTGCGCACCGGGCTCGACGTCTCCCTGCTCAGCAAGTCCGTGAACCTCCCGCTCGCGGTCTCCCTGAACGAGGTCCAGGCACCGCGCAGCGCCCACAGGACCGCGCTCGCCGCCCGGCTGGACGGCGTCGCCGGCGGGCGTCCGTTCAGCGTGCTGAGCGCGGACGTCGCCACGGCCGACGCGACGGTCTCCGCCCGGAAGGCCGAGGGCCGCACCCGCCTCGCGCACGCCGAGCTCCACGTACCGGGGCTGCCGCTGCTCTCCCTCATCGAGGTCGAGCAGGTCACCGCCAGGGCGACCTGCGAGGCGGGCGGAAAGCCGGTGGCCGCCGCCGATCTGCTCGGCCCGGTCACCGTCCTCGGCAAGAAGGTGACGCTGACGGCCGGCGGTCCCACACAGGTGCGGGTGCCGGGCGTCGGCGAGGTCCGCCTCGACCTGTCCAGCACGCGGACCACGTCCCGCACGGCCGCCGCCACGGCGCTCGAACTGAGAGTCTCCATCAACCCGTTGAAGCTGAACGTGGCCGAGGTCGAGGGCACGCTGACCCTGGCCGCCGCGACCTGCGAGTCGCCCGCGGCGCCCGCGAAGGGCACCGAGCCCGTGTCCGAGGCCGAGCCGCAGGGCGCACCGGGCGAGGCCGGCCTCGCCGACACCGGCGCCGGTTCGGTGACGCCGTACCTCGCGGGCGGCGCGGTGGCGCTGCTCGCCGTCGGCGGGGCAGGGGTGCTCCTGTCCCGTAGGAACCGCGGCTGACGCCGGGGCCCCCTGAGCAGGCCCCTCGCCTCACCCGTCGGCCCGCGTCACCGCCCGGTCCAGCGCCTGAAGGAAACGATTCACCGTCGGCCGGTCCCGCACCGCGAGCCGCAGCCACTCCTCTCCCAGTCCCGGGAAGGTGTCGCCGCGCCGCACGGCGAAGCCCAGGTCCCGCAGGTGACGGCGTACGGCCCCCGCCCGGGGCAGCCGCACGAGCACGAAAGAGGCCTCCGCGGGCTCCACCACCCGCAGCCCGTCGGACGCGAACTCCCGCAGCCCGGCGACCAGGTGGGCCCGGTCCGCGGCGATGCGGTGCGCCGCGTGACCGGCCTCCGCGAGGGCCTGGGAGGACACGCACGCCCGCGCCGCGGCGAGGGCGGGCGTGGAGACCGGCCACAACGGCTGGGCCCGCTCCAGTTCCGTGACCGTCCCAGGGGCGGCCAGCACGTACCCGATGCGCAGCCCCGCCAGACCCCACGTCTTGGTGAGGCTGCGCAGCACCACGAGCCCGGGCACGTCCGTCCGCCCGGCCAGGGCCTCGCGCTCGCCGGGCACCGCGTCCATGAACGCCTCGTCGACGACCAGCACCCGCCCGGGACGGGCGAGTCCGGCGATCACCTCGGCCGGATGCAGCACGGACGTCGGGTTCGTCGGGTTGCCGATCACGACCAGGTCCGCGTCCTGCGGGACGGCCGCCGGGTCGAGCCGGAAACCGTCCTCCTCGCGCAGCAGCACCCGCTCCACGGTGTGCCCGGCGTCCCGCAGTGCCGCCTCCGGCTCGGTGAACTGCGGGTGCACCACCACGGGGTGACGCACCTTCAGGGCACGGGCGAGCAGGACGAAGGCCTCCGCCGCGCCGGCGGTGAGCAGCACGTGCTCCACGGGGAGCCCGTGCCGGGCGGCCACCGCGGCCCGCGCGGCCCGCCCGTCCGGGTACGCGGCGAGCCCCGTCAGCGACTCGGCGATCCGCTCGCGCAGCCACACCGGCGGCGTGTCCGCACGGACGTTCACGGCCAGATCGGTGAGCGCGGAGCCGTCGTCCCGGACCTCCGCGTCACCGTGATGACGCAGATCGTGCGCGGCCCCCTCGGCAGCGTCCGCAGCAGCAGCAGCAGCAGAAGCAGCGGCAGCGTCCGCGCCGGGACCGGGCGTGCCCTCAGTGGGCATGGGAGTGCGAGTGCGCGGTGTCCCCGTGGTGCCCGTGATGGTGGTGGCCGTCGTCGTCCGGGTGGAAGTGCGGCTGCTGCGCCATGCCGACCTTGTCCTCGAAACCGGGCAGGGCGATGCGGTAGACGCACGAGTCGCAGTTCATCCTGAGGTCGCCCTCGACCGCCTCCCGGTAACGCTCCATCACCAGGTCGAGCAGCTCCGGCTCGGGGCCGATCACGTCGGCGGAGCGGACCTCCACCTCGGGGTGCGCGGCCGCCCAGCCCTCGGTCTGCTGCCGCACCCGGTCCGGGAGGATCCCGGTGAAGAGGAAGTACGGGAGCACGACGACGCGCCGCGCGCCCAGCCTCACGCAGCGGTCGAGGCCGGACGGCACGTCGGGCGCCGCCAGCGACACGAACGCGGTCTCCACACCGGCGTAGCCCCGGCCCTCCCACAGCAGCCGCGCCGCCTTGTACACCTCGGCGTTGGCGTCCGGGTCGGTGGACCCGCGCCCGACGAGCAGCACGGTCACGTCGGCGCGGTCCTGGGGCGTACGCGCCGGCCCGTCGCCCAGCGCCTCGTCGAGCCGCCGCTCCAGCACGGCCAGCAGCGCGGGGTGCGGCCCCAGCGGACGCCCGTACGTGTACGAGATCCCGGGGTGCCGCTCCTTCTCGCGGTTCAGCGCCGCCGGGATGTCGCCCTTGGCGTGCCCGGCGGACACCAGCATCAGCGGGACGGCGGCGAACCGCCGCACCCCCCGCGCCACGAGCTCGCCCACCGCCTCGGTGAGCGGGGGCGGCGACAGCTCGATGAACCCCCCGGCGACGGGCAGTTCGGGGTGACGGCGCCCCAGCTCCCGTACGAAGGCGCGGAAGGCCTCGGCTCCGGCCTCGTCCCGGGTGCCGTGTCCGGCGATGAGCAGGGCGGGGGCAGGAATGGTCACGATTTCTCCTTGGCGGCCGGTGCGGCCTCGGCGGTCGAAGCGGCCCCGGCGGCCGGTGCGACGGGGTGGTACAGCAGGGCGTTCAGCGCGGCCGCGGCGACCGCGGAACCGCCCTTCTCGGACACGTTGCTGACAGCGGGCAGCCCGCTCTCGCGCAACGCGGCCTTGGACTCGGCCGCGCCGACGAAACCGACGGGCAGACCGATGACGAGCGCGGGATCGGCGTGGAGCGTGAGCAGCTCCTCCAGGGCGGTCGGCGCACAGCCGATGACCCAGATCGCGCCGGGGCCGACGTCCTCGAGGGCGAGGCGGATCGCGTGCGCCGAACGGGTCAGCCCCGGCCCGGACCTGGCGTCCCTCAGCCGGCACACGGTGTCGCGCCGGGTGATCCCCGCCGCGACCATCTCCACGTCCACGACGACGGGCGCCCCGGAGTGCAGCGCGGCGTGCGCCCGCTCCAGCTCCCGCTCGTCCATGACGAGATCGTCGGCGTACTCGAGGTCGGCCGCCGAGTGGATCACCCGTTCCACGACCGCCCGGGTCAGCGGCGGGAAACCGGAGGTGTCCAGGCGGGCCCGCAGCCGCCGGAAGGACTCCTGCTCGATGGGGTGCACGACCCGGCTCGCGGGCTGTTCCTGGTTGCTCGGCCTCACTTGGGCTCCTCCTGCCAGCGGTAGCCGCGCGGCGTCACCATCCGCCCGGCGATCTCACGCGTCGCCGTGTTGCCCACGGTCACCACGGTCATCATGTCCACCACGGCCGGGTCGAGTTCCGACAGCGTGGTGAGACGGCTGCTCCCGTCCGGGCGCGAGGCGTTCCGTACTACTCCGACCGGCGTCGACGGCTCCCGGTGCTCCGCGAGGATCGCGAGGGCCTTCGGCAGCTGCCAGTCGCGGCCCCGGCTGCGCGGGTTGTAGAAGGTCACCACGAGGTCGGCCTCGGCGGCGGCACGCACCCGCCGCTCGATGACCTCCCACGGCGTGTGCAGGTCGGACAGGCTGATCGACACGTGGTCGTGCCCGAGGGGCGCCCCCAGGATCGCTGCGGCCGCGAGCGCGGCCGTCACGCCGGGCACCCCGACCACGTCGATGTCGTCGGACGCCTCGGCCAGCGCGGGCGACGCCATCGCGTACACGCCCGCGTCCCCGCTGCCGATCAGCGCGACGGCCTGCCCGCGGCGGGCCTCCGCGACCGCGGTGCGGGCCCGCTCCTCCTCGGCGCCGAGCCCCGACTCCAGGATCCGGGTGCCGGGGCGCAGCAGGTCGCGGATCTGGTCGACGTACTGGTCGAGCCCGATGAGCACGGCGGCGCGCCGCAGTTCCTCCGCCGCCCGCGGGGTGAGCAGGTCGCGTGCTCCCGGACCGAGCCCGACCACGGCCAGCCGGCCGCGCGCCGCCCGCCGCACGACGGCACAGGTCGCCATCGCGGGCTGCCCGTCCGGCCGTACCGACTTCCGTTTGGGGACGAGGAGTTCACCCCCGCGGGCCAGCGCGGCGGCCTCCGCCACGGACGGCGTGCCGACCGCGGCGAGGGGCGCGTCCGAGGGGTTCGGCACCTCGACCGCCGACAGCTCCTCGGCCGGGTACGTCACCACGGGCACCCCGAGGCGTTCGGCGGCCCCGACGATGCCCGGCTCGCCGGCCTTGGCGTCGACGGTGGCGAGCTCGGCGACGGACCGCACGGACAGTCCGGCGTCCCGCAACGCGTCCTCGACCAGGGCGAGCACCTCGTCCACGGGGGCACCCCTGGAGGCCCCGACGCCGACGACGAGGGAGGGCGGCCGCAGCAGCACCTCGTGCTCGGCGTGCCCGACGGCACGGTCGGTGACGCGGATCCGGTACGTGCCGTGCGTCCCCACGGGCAGCGGCGGAAGGGGCCAGGCCAGCTCCGCGTCCAGCGCGACGGGCTCCCCGTCGAGCAGCGCCCGCGACACCGCCGCGACATCCCCCTCCACGGGGAGTCCGAGCGTGTCGAGACCGGGCATGCCGACCGCGTCCGTCGCGGTGGTCACCACCGGTTCGGCGCCCAGCACCGCGCCGACCTCCCGCGCGAGTTCGTTCGCGCCGCCGGCGTGGCCGCCGACCAGGGACACGGCGAACCGTCCGGCCTCGTCGACGCACACGATCCCCGGGTCGGACGTCTTGTCACCCAGCAGCGGCGCGACGAGCCGCACCACCGCGCCCGTGGCCAGGAAGCACACCAGCCGGTCGCACTCGGCGAAGGCCAGCCGCACGGCGTCCCCGGCACGACCGCCGGACCCGTCGTACACCCGGGTGTGCCCGGGCCAGGCCGCGGCCAGCCGGTCACGGGCGGCCGCGCCCGCCGCCGTCGCGGAAATCAGGCCGATCACTGAGGGACTCCTTCGGTACGGGCCGGAGGCCGGACGCCCCACAGCAGGAAAACGGGATTGGTCGCGGCGAGCCGGGTGACGTCGCCCGGCAGCGGCGCGAGCCGGGAGGACTGCAGCAGCACGCCGTCGCAGTCGAACCCGGCGGCGGTGAGCGCGTCACGGACCGCGGGCACCCGGTCGAGCGCGGCCATGGCGACCACGACCGCCCGCCGGGCCCGGCGCGCGCACGCCGTGACGATGCCGGGCAGCTCGCGTCCCCCGCCGCCGACGAAGACGGCGTCCGGATCGTCCAGGTCGGACAGCACCGTGGGCGCGGCGCCGTGCACGACCTGCACGTCCACGCCGTGCGCCGCCGCATTGGCGCGGATGCGTTCCACGCCGTCCCGCGTCTTCTCTATCGCGGTGACGGCGGCACCGAACCGCGCGCACTCGACCGCCACGGACCCGGAACCGGATCCCACGTCCCAGACGAGGTCGCCGAGCCGCGGGCCGAGCCGGGCCAGCGCCAGCGCCCGCACCTCGAACTTGGTGATCATCGAGTCGCGATGCGTGAACTCGCTCTCGGCCAGGGCCCATCGGCCGGGTCCGGGGGGCGGCCCCGCCACCGTACGGGCGGGTGCCGGGGCGTACGAGGTGTCCAGGCACACGACGACGCTCACCGCCGTGCCCCAGTCGCGGGCCGCCGCCTCGGCGGGCGTGACCCGCTCCACCCGCTCGTGCCCCGGGTCGCCGAGGCGGCTCGCCACGACGAGGACCCGCTCGCCGGAGCGGTAGGCCAGCGCGGCGCCCAGCTCGGCGGGCCCGGCGCCGGGCCCGGTCAGCACGGCCACCTTGGGGTGCGCGCGGCAGACGTTGACGGCGGTGCGCAGGTCACGCCCGTGGGCGCTCACCACGACCGCGTCGTCCCAGGTCAGGCCGAGCCGGGCGAAGGCGGCGGCGACGGAGGACACCCCGGGGGAGACCGTCAGGTTCCCGGATCCGAACCGTTCCGCCAGCGCGCGCACGATCCCGAAGAACCCGGGGTCTCCGGAGGCGAGCACCACGACCGGCAGTTCGTCGCCGTGCTTGTCCAGGTGCCGCTCGATCGCGTCCAGGGCGGGCGCCAGCGGCCCGAGCACGATCCGCTCCGCCGTCTCCGGCAGCCGGGCGGCCGCCAGATGCCGCCGGCCGCCCACGACGAGCCCCGCCCGCGCGAGGGCCGCCCCGGCGTCCGCGGAGAGGGGCGCCCCCGTCCCCGTACCGACGACGGTGATCACGTCGTCGCACCTCGTGCGCGCAGCGCCTTGCGGGCCTCGGGGTCGGCCTTGCGGAAACCGTGGAAGTGGCCGGGGTGGTACAGGTGCGAGCGGGTGCCGCTCGCGTCGAGCGCCGGTCCGACCAGGAAGAGGGTGTGCTTCCAGAGCTTGTGCTCCTTGACGGTCTCCTCCAGGGTGCCGATCGTGCACTTCACGACCAGCTCCTCCGGCCAGGTCGCCTGGTAGGCGACCACGACCGGCGTCGAGGTGGGATAGCCGCCCTCCAGCAGCTCCCTGACCAGCTGCCCGCTGCGGGCGGCGGACAGGAACAGCGCCATCGTCGTGCCGTGCTTCGCGAACTCCCGCACCTCCTCCCCGGGCGGCATCGGCGTCTTGCCGCCGCCGAGCCGGGTGAGGATCACGGACTGCGCGACCTCGGGGATCGTCAGCTCCCGCTGGGCGAGCGCGGCGACGGCGGAGAAGGACGAGACACCGGGGACGATCTCCGTCTCGACGCCCAGCTCGGCGCACCGGTCGACCTGCTCCTGCGTGCCGCCCCACAGCGCGGGGTCGCCGGAGTGGATCCGGGCCACCTTCAGCCCTTCCGCGGCGGCCCGCTCGTACACGGCGACGACGTCCTCCAGGGACATCGTCGCCGAGTCCAGGATCTCGGCGCCCTCGTGCGCGTGGTCGAGGACCTCCGCCTGCACCAGGCTGGCCGCCCAGATCACGATGTCCGCGTCCGCGATGGCGCGCGCGGCGCGGAACGTCAACAGGTCGGCGGCGCCGGGGCCGGCACCGACGAAGGTCACCTTGCCGGTGGGGGCATCGGCCATGGGAATCGGTCCTCTCCTACAGATGTACGAACTGCCGGGTGCGCGCGTGGCGCGGAAGTCAGGGGGCGGGCAGCCGTCGGACGTGCGTGAACGGGGGTTGATCGGATAGCAAGGGCGTATGGCGGTCTTCGTCGCGCTCGGCGCGTTCCTGATGACGCTGGCCGGCGGCTGGACGGCACAGCGCGTGACCGACCGTCGTCACCTGGTGCTGGGCCTGGCCGGCGGCCTGATGCTGGGCGTGGTCGGCCTGGATCTGCTCCCCGAGGCGCTGGAGGCCGCGGGCGAGGAGATCTTCGGCGTACCGGCCGCCCTGCTGCTGTTCGTGGCCGGCTTCCTGCTCGCCCATCTGGGGGAACGGCTGCTCGCCACCCGCCGGGTCGCCCACGGCGGCGCGGAGCACGACTCCCGGGCGCCCGAGGTGGGTCTGACGGCGGCGGCCGCGATGGTCGGGCACAGCGCCATGGACGGAGTGGCGATCGGCGCCGCGTTCCAGGTCGGCGGCGGGATGGGTCTCGCGGTGGCACTGGCCGTGATCGCCCACGACTTCGCGGACGGCTTCAACACCTACACGATCACGAGCCTGTACGGGAACGCCCGCCGCAAGGCGATCGGCATGCTCGTCGCGGACGCGGTGGCCCCGGTCGTCGGCGCCGCCTCGACACTGTTCATCAGCATCCCGGAGCGGGCGCTCGGCTGCTATCTCGGTCTCTTCGGCGGCGTGCTGCTCTATCTCGCCGCCGCGGAGATCCTGCCCGAGGCGCACCACGAGCACCCGGCCCGCTCCACCCTGCTGTGCACGGTGGCGGGCGCGGCGTTCATCTGGCTCGTGGTGGGCATCGCGGACTGACGGCGCGCGGCGGGCCGCCCGGGCCGGCGGGTGCCGGTCCCGGCGCCTCACAGCTTCCCGCCCCGTCCGCCGTCGCGCCGGGGAGGCGCGATCAGCGTGGAGAGGTAGGGCAGCGCCCCGCCGTCGAGTTCGGCGGCCGGCCGCACGGACTCCTCGGGCAGCCCGAGGGCGGACCCCCACACGGCGTCGTCGAGGCGTCCGGTCTCGCGCAGCGCCGCCGCGACCTCCTGCGCCTGCCGACCGAACTTGTACGCGACGACCGTGCCCGGCCCGTGCAGCGCGTCCTTGAGGACGGCGGCGCCGGCGGTCACCGGGACGAGGGTCAGCGGCTCGGTGCCCTCGGTGAGGACGGCACCCGAGCGGGCGGCGAGATCCTGCATGGCGGTGATGCCGGGCACGGTCTCGATCACCGTGCCCGGCAGCGCCCCGGCGATGGTCTGGGCGAGATAGGTGAAGGTCGAGTACACGTTGGGGTCGCCGATGGTGGCGAAGGCGACGGTGCCGTGCCGCTCCAGCAGCCCCGCGACCCGCTCGCCCGCGGCGTCCCAGGCCGCCTCGCGCCGCCCCCGGTCGGTCCGCTCGTTGAGCGCGAACACGACCCGTACGACCTTCTCCTCGGGCACGTAGTGCAGGACCGTCGCCTCGGCGCGCCCCCGCTCACCCGTGTCCAGCACGGGCACGACGACGACCTCCGCCGCCCGCAGCGCGTTGACACCCTTGACGGTCACCAGTTCCGGGTCGCCGGGGCCGACCCCGACCCCGATCAGCTTGCTGCTCATGACGTCAGGCACCTCTCCACGAACCGACGGGCGACACCGGGCGTGGACGCCCAGTGCGTGTGCAGGTAACTCGCGTGCACACCTTGCTGTACGAAACCTTCGACCCGCCGTGCCGGAGCGCGCACACCCCAGGCGGGAGCCGCCCCGGCGCCCGGTTCGACGACGGTCCGGTGGAACTCGTGCCCGCGCATCCGGGTCCCCGCCTCGGCGAGCACACTGTCGGACACGGCGACGGCGTCCCGGTAGCCGAGGGTGAGCCGCTCGTCCATCCGGGCCGAGGCGTCCAGCACCCCGCACATGGGCTGCCCGTCCAGCTCACGGGACAGATACAGCAGCCCTGCGCACTCCGCGGCGACCGGCGCCCCGCCGAGCGCCAGCTCCGCGACGGCCTCGCGCAGCAACTCGTTGGCGGACAGTTCGGGCGCGTACACCTCGGGAAACCCGCCCCCGATCACCAACCCGCCGGTGCCCTCGGGCAGCCGTTCGTCCCGCAACGGGTCGAACGTGATGACCTCCGCCCCCGCCGCGGTGAGCAACTCGGCATGCTCGGCATAGGAGAAGGTGAAGGCGGGCCCCCCGGCGACGGCGACCGTTCTCCTCGGCCCCGGCCGGGATCGTTCCGGCCCGTCCGGCGCTTCGGGACGCGGCCGTCCAGGTGGGAGCGGGGATCCGGGAGCCCCGGCGCCCGGCAGCGGGACGGGACGGGACGCCGGGGCGGAGGAAGCCAGCACCTCGCCCGCGTCCCAGGCCGCACCGGACAACGCGGGCGCACTGCGCGCCAGCGCGAGCAGAGCCTCCAGGTCACACCCCCGGCGCACCTGCGAGGCCATCGCGGCGACCGCCTCCACCGCCCCGTCCCGCCGCTCGGCGACCGGCACGAGCCCCAGATGCCGGGACGGCGTGTCCATCTGCGGCGCCCGCCGCAGCACCCCGAGCACGGGCACCCCGGACGCGTCGAGCGCCTCGCGCAGCAGCGTCTCGTGCCGGTCGGACCCCACCTTGTTGAGGATCACCCCGGCCACCCGCACCTCGGGATCCCAGGAGGCGAAGCCGTGCACCAGCGCGGCCACCGACCGCGACTGCGACGACGCGTCGACGACCAGGACCACCGGCGCCCGCAGCAGCTTCGCGACATGCGCGGTGGACGCCAGCTCGCCCTGCTCCGCCGCCCCGTCGTACAGGCCCATCACGCCCTCGACGACGGCGAGATCGCACCCGCCCGCGCCGTGCGCGAAGAGCGGCGCGACCAGCTCGGCGCCGCACAGGTACGCGTCGAGATTGCGCCCCACCCGCCCGGTGGCGAGCGCGTGGTACCCGGGATCGATGTAGTCGGGCCCCACCTTGTGCGGGGACACGGCGAGCCCCCGCGAGGCGAAGGCCGCCATCAGCCCCGTGGCCACGGTGGTCTTGCCGCTGCCCGAGGCGGGCGCGGCGACGACCAGCCGAGGGACGCTCGTCACCACTCGATGCCCCTCTGGCCCTTCTGCCCGGTGTCCATCGGATGCTTGACCTTGGACATGTCGGTCACCAGGTCGGCGAAGTCCACCAGCTTGTCCGGAGCGTTGCGCCCGGTGATCACGACGTGCTGCGTCCCCGGCCGGTCCCGCAGCACGGACACGACCTCGTCGGTGTCGATCCACCCCCAGTGCATGGGGTAGGCGAACTCGTCGAGGACGTACAGCCGGTAGGTCTCGGCGGCCAGGTCCCGCTTGACCTGCTCCCAGCCCTCGCGGGCCTTCTCCTCGTTGTCCAGCTGCGCGTCGCGCTGGACCCAGGACCAGCCCTCGCCCATCTTGTGCCAGTCGACCGTGCCGCCCTCGCCGCTGGCGCCGAGCACCCGGAGCGCGTTCTCCTCGCCGACCTTCCACTTCGCCGACTTGACGAACTGGAACACCCCGATCGGCCAGCCCTGGTTCCAGGCGCGCAGCGCGAGCCCGAAGGCGGCGGTGGACTTTCCCTTGCCGATCCCGGTGTGCACCACGACCAGCGGACGGTTGCGCCGCTGACGTGTCGTCAGCCCGTCGTCCGGTACGGCGCTCGGCTGTCCCTGCGGCATTACGCGGCCCTCCTGTTGCTTCCCTGCACGTCCCGGACCAGGCCGGCGATCGAGTCGGCCCGCAGTTCGTCCAGCGTCACCGCGGTGCCCTCCAGTTCGGCCGCGAGCTGCCTCGCGAGCCCGAGCCGCACCGGCCCCGTCTCGCAGTCGACGACCACAGAGGCGACGGAGTCGGCCGCGAACAGCCGGGCCGCGCGGCCCGCGAGCGCCACCGGTTCCGGGCCGCCGGTCGCCCGGCCGTCCGTGACCACGACGACCAGGGGCCGCCGTGCCGCGTCCCGCAGCCGCTCGACCCGCAGCACGTCGTGCGCCCTGAGCAGGCCCGCCGCCAGCGGTGTCCGCCCGCCCGTGGGCAGCGACTCCAGCCGCGCCGCCGCCGCGTCCACCGAGGAGGTGGGCGGCAGCGCCACGTCGGCGGCCGACCCGCGGAACGTCACGAGCCCCACCTTGTCCCGGCGCTGGTAGGCGTCGAGCAGCAGCGACAGCACCGCACCCTTCACGGCGCTCATCCGCTGCCGCGCCGCCATCGACCCGGAGGCGTCCACGACGAACAGGACGAGGTTGCCCTCGCGCCCCTCGCGGGTGGCCTGGCGCAGATCGTCCCGCCGTATCACCAGACCGCGTCCCGACCGGCCGCGCGCCCGCTGGTGCGGCGCCGCCGCCTGCACGGTCGCCGCCAGGTGCAGCTTGGTGAGCGTCCCGCGCGGCTGCCGTGACCCGGTGGTCCTGCCGTGCTCGGTCCGCGCCCGGGACCGCCGCCCGGCGGCGCCCTCGCCCAGCCCCGGCACGCTCAGCGCCTTGGCGCGGAACGGTTCCCCGGCCCGTACGGGCTGCTGCTCACCGGCACCGGACGGCCCCGGCTGCCCGCTCTCGCCCGCCTGAGGCCGCCCGGCCTCGTCACCGCCAGGTTCCGTGCTGTCGGCCACGTCCTGCGGACCCTCCTGGGGACCGTCCCCGGGACCGCCCTCGGGACCGCCCTGCGGGGGCTGCCCGCCGCCACCGGGCCCGTCCGGGTCCGGGTCGTCGTCCCCGTCCGTGCCGTCCTGCCCGCCGAACTCCTCCAGCGTCTCGTCGAGCTTGTCCTCGTCGAGCCCTGGCGCGTCGAACGGATTGCGCCGGCGCCGGTGCGGCAGCGCCAGCAGGGCCGCCTGCCGCACGTCCTCCGCCAGTACCTCGGTCCGGCCGGCCCACGCGGCCAGCGCGGTCGCCGTCCGCGCCATGACGATGTCGGCCCGCATCCCGTCGACCTCGAAGGCCGCGCAGGTAGCCGCGATCTGCCGCAGCGCGCCGTCCCCGAGCCGCACGGACGGCAGCAGGTCACGGGCGGCCACGATCCGGGCCCGTACCGCCGACTCCTCGTCCGCCCACCGCGCCGCGAACCCGTCCGGGTCGTCGTCGTACGCGAGCCGCCTGCGCACGACCTCCACCCGCTGGTCGGGCTCCCGGGAGGCCGCGACCTCCACGGTCAGCCCGAAGCGGTCCAGCAACTGCGGCCGCAGTTCGCCCTCTTCGGGGTTCATGGTGCCGACGAGCAGGAAACGGGCGGCGTGCCGCACCGAGACGCCCTCGCGCTCCACGTACGAGGCACCCATCGCCGCCGCGTCCAGCAGCAGGTCCACCAGGTGGTCGTGCAGCAGGTTGACCTCGTCGACGTAGAGGATCCCGCGGTGCGCGTCCGCCAGCAGTCCGGGCTCGAAGGCCTTGACGCCCTCGGCCAGGGCACGCTCGATGTCCAGCGCTCCCACCAGCCGGTCCTCGGAGGCACCGACGGGCAGCTCGACCATGCGGGCCGGCCGGGACACCCCCGGCCCCACCTCGTGCGGCCCGTCCGGGCACGCCGGGTCGGGCGCGGCCGGCGCACACGAGAAGCGGCACCCCGCGACGACGTCCACCTTCGGCATCAGCGCCGAAAGAGCGCGGACCGCGGTCGATTTGGCGGTGCCCTTCTCGCCGCGCACCAGCACGCCGCCGACCGCCGGTGAGACGGCGTTCAGCAGCAGCGCGAGCCGCAGGTCGTCCTGGCCGACGAGGGCCGTGAACGGGAACGGGGTACTCACTGGTCGTCGCCCTCCAGATCGCCTTCGAGCTCCAGATAGGTGGCGCGCAGCCGCTCCAGCGTCTGTGCGTCCGGTTCCGCCCACAGGCCGCGCTCGGCCGCTTCGAGCAGCCGCTCCGTGATCCCGCGCAGGGCCCACGGGTTGGACTTCTTCATGAAGTCGCGGTTCTCCGCGTCGAAGACGTACTCCGCGCTGAGCTTCTCGTACATCCAGTCGTCGACCACGCCGGCCGTCGCGTCGTACCCGAAGAGGTAGTCCACGGTCGCCGCCATCTCGAAGGCGCCCTTGTAGCCGTGCCGTCGCATCGCCGCCATCCAGCGCGGGTTGACCACCCGGGCGCGGAACACCCGGTGCGTCTCCTCGCCGAGCGTGCGCGTCTTCACCTGGTCCGGGGTGGCGGAGTCGCCGACGTACGCCTCGGGGCTGGTGCCCGTCAGATGGCGCACCATGGCGACCATGCCGCCGTGGTACTGGAAGTAGTCGTCGGCGTCCACGAGGTCGTGCTCGCGGGTGTCGACGTTCTTCGCGGCCACGGCGATCCGCCGGAACGCGGTCTCCATGTCGCCGCGCGCCGCCCGCCCGTCGAGCTCGCGCCCGTACGCGTAACCGCCCCACACCGCGTACACCTCGGCGAGGTCCGCGTCCGAGCGCCAGTTGCGCGCGTCGATGAGCGGCAGCAGCCCGGCACCGTACGCGCCCGGCTTCGAGCCGAAGACACGGGCCGTGGCGCGCCGCCGGTCGCCGTGCTCGGCGGTGTCCTCGTCGGCGTGCCTGCGCACGTAGTTGGCGTCGGCGGGCTCGTCCAGCTCGGCCACCGCCCGCACCGCGTCGTCGAGGAGAGCGATCACGTGCGGGAACGCGTCCCGGAAGAAGCCGGAGATCCGGACGGTGACGTCGATGCGCGGGCGCCCCAGTTCCGCCAGGGGCACGATCTCGAAGCCGGTCACCCGGCGCGACGCGTCGTCCCACACCGGACGGCAGCCGAGCAGCGCGAGGATCTCCGCGATGTCGTCGCCCTGCGTGCGCATCGCGGACGTGCCCCAGACGGTGAGGCCGACGGACGTCGGGTACTCGCCGTTGTCCTGGAGGTAGCGCGCCACGAGCGAGTCGGCGAGTGCCTGCCCGACCTCCCAGGACAGCCGGGAGGGGATCGCCTTGGGGTCGACGGAGTAGAAGTTGCGGCCGGTCGGCAGGACGTTCACCAGGCCGCGGGTCGGCGAGCCGGACGGGCCCGCCGGGACGTAACCGCCGCGCAGCGCCTTGAGGATGTGCGTGATCTCGTCCGTCGTACGGGCCAGCCGCGGCACGACCTCGCGGCAGGCGAACTCCACCACCGCGACCGCCTCGGGCAGGTCGGCGCCGAGGACCTCGCGTACGAGAGCGGCGCTCCCGGACGTCTCCCAGCCGCGTTCCTCCATGCCCTCGGCGATCCGGCGGCACAGCTGCTCCAGCAGGTCGACGGCGTCGGCGCCGGTCCGCGCGGGCCCCTCGACGAGGTCCGTGAGCTCCGCCGGCACCTTCACCGGCGCACCCGGCTCGGCCAGCAACTCCTTCTCCGACAGGCCGAAATGGTCCGCGAGGGACGCCCGCAGACCCGGCAGGGCGTTGGCCTGGCCGCCCCACACCTGCGAGGCGCGGAGCACGGCCAGCACGAGGTTGACCCGCGCCTCGGCCTGGGGCCCGCCGCCGAGGATGTGCAGCCCGTCGCGGATCTGCACGTCCTTGATCTCGCACAGATAACCGTCGATGTGCATCACGAACTCGTCGAACGTCTCGTCGTCCGGCTGTTCGTCGACGTGCAGGTCGTGGTGCAGCTCGGCCGCCTTGACCAGCGTCCAGATCTGGGCGCGCACCGCGGGCGCCTTGGTCGGGTCCAGGTCCGACACCAGGGCGTACTCGTCGAGGAGCTGCTCCAGCTTGGCGAGGTCGCCGTAGGTGTCGGCACGCGCCATCGGCGGCACCAGGTGGTCGACGACCGTGGCGTGCCCGCGGCGCTTGGCCTGGGTGCCCTCGCCGGGGTCGTTGACGATGAACGGGTAGACCAGGGGGAGTTCGCCGAGTACGGCGTCGGGGGCGCAGCCGCCGCTGAGCCCGAGCCCCTTGCCGGGCAGCCACTCCATCGTGCCGTGCTTGCCCATGTGCACGACCGCGTCGGCGCCGAAGGAGTTCTCCAGCCACCGGTAGGCCGCCATGTAGTGGTGCGACGGCGGCATGTCGGGGTCGTGGTAGATCGCGATCGGGTTCTCGCCGAAGCCGCGCGGCGGCTGGATCATCACGACGACGTTCCCGAACCGGAGGCAGGCCAGCACGATGTCGTCCCCGTCGACGTACAGCGAGCCGGGCGGCTCGCCCCAAGCCTCCAGCATGCCGTCGCGCAGCCCCGGATCGAGCGTGTCGAACCACGCCCGGTAGTCGGCGAGCGGCACCCGTGCGGGCGCGGACGCCAGCTGTTCCTCGGTGAGCCACTCGACGTCGTGGCCGCCGGCGGCGATGAGCCGGTGGATCAACTCGTCGCCGTTGTCCGGGTAGTCCGTCAGGGCGTACCCGGCGTCCCGCAGCGCGTCGAGGACCCGCACGGCGGAGGCGGGGGTGTCGAGCCCGACCGCGTTGCCGACCCGGGAGTGCTTGGTCGGGTAGGCGGTGAAGACCAGCGCGAGCTTCTTCTCCGCGTTCGGCTTGTGCTTCAGCAGGGCGTGGCGCACGGCGATCCCGGCGACCCGCGCGGCCCGCTCGGGGTCGGCGACGTACACCGGGACGTCGTCGGGGCCCTGCTCCTTGAAGGAGAACGGCACGGTGATGAGGCGCCCGTCGAACTCCGGGATCGCGACCTGCATCGCCGCGTCCATGGGGGAGAGAGCGGCGTCCGACTCGTCCCAGGCGGCGCGCGAGGAGGTGAGGCAGAGCCCTTGCAGGACGGGGATGTCGAGGTCGGCGAGCGCCCCGATGTCCCAGGCCTCCTCGTCCCCGCCGGCCGAGGCCTCGGAGGCGTGCGTGCCGCCCGCCGCGAGCACGGTGGCGACCAGGGCGTCGGCCTTCCCCAGGATCTCGTACAGCCCCGGGTCCGCGTCGCGCAGCGAACCGCAGAACACCGGGAGGGCGTTGGCGCCGCGCGCCTCGATCGCGTCGCACAGCGTGTCGACGAAGGCCGTGTTGCCGGACAGCTCGTGGGCCCGGTAGAAGAGCACGCCGACGGTCGGGCGGCCCTCGGCCAGGTCCCGCTCGCCGTGCACACCGAACTCGGCCGTCTTCCGCGGCTCCTCGAAGCCCTCGCCGGTCAGCAGCACGGTGTCGGAGAGGAAACGCGCGAGTTCCGCCAGGTTCTCCGGGCCGCCCTCGACGAGGTAGCGCAGCGCCTCCGCCACGACACCGGCGGGCACGGACGACTCCGCCATCAACTCCGCGTCGGGGACCGCCTCCCCGCCGAGCAGCACGGTCGGCACGCCCGACGCCCTGAGCGCGGCGAGCCCGTCCTCCCAGGCCCGCTTGCCGCCCAGCAGGCGTACGACGGCGACGTCCGCGCCCGCGACGAGCGCGGGCAGTTCCCCGGCGACGTCGACGCGGTTCGGGTTGCCGATCCGGTACGCGGCGCCGGAGGCCCGGGCCGCCAGCAGATCCGTGTCGGCGGTGGACAACAACAACACTGTGCTCATGCGGGTGCTCCCGGTGGGATGAAAGGCAGTCCTGTCGGAGCGCCCGACTCGATGAGCCGCCACAGCGCGTCCGTGTCCGCGTGTTCCTCGATCAGATCGCCGAGCAGGTCCAGTTGCTCCTCGCGCAGCGTGGCGAACGACGTGCCGGCGGCCGGCACGAAGCGGCGGCCCGCGGCGGCCGCCACCTCCCGCAGGAAGGCGCGCCGGAACCCGTCCGACTCCAGCGAGCCGTGCCAGTGCGTGCCCCAGACGGCGCCGACCCGGCAGCCGTCCAGGAAGGGTTCGCCGCCGGTGACCTCGGCGACCCCGTGGTGGATCTCGTAGCCCTCGACGTGCTCGCCGAGCGCCTCGCCCACGGGCCGCGTGAGGGTCTTCTCCCGCGCGAACCGCACGCGCACGGGCAGCAGTCCGAGCCCGTCGACGTGCCCCGCCCGCGACTCGACGTCGTCCTCGATGTGCTCGCCGAGGGCCTGGAAGCCGCCGCAGATCCCGAGCACCGGACGCCCCTCGGCGGCCCGCCGGGCGATCGCGTCCGCGAGGCCGCGCTCCCGCAGCCACTGAAGGGCCCGCACCGTCCCCCGGGTGCCCGGTACGACGACGAGGTCGGCGTCGGCCAGTTCCTCCGCCCGGTCCACGAACCGCACCACGACGCCCGGTTCCGCGGCGAGGGCGTCGACGTCCGTGAAGTTGGACATCAGCGGGACCGCGCAGACCGCGACCCGCAGCACGTCCTCGCCGACGGGCGGCGCCACGACGGACTCCCGGACGGTCCCGCGCAGCGAGACCCTCCCCCACGCTCGGCTTCGCTCGCGCGGGGGGACCCCCAGGCCGTCCTCCTCGTCGATGCCGAGGCCGTGCCGGAAGGGCAGGACGCCGTACGAGGGGCGGCCGGTGAGACCGCGCAGCATGTCGAGCCCCGGCTCCAGCAGGGACACGTCGCCGCGGAACTTGTTGACCAGGAACCCGGCGACGAGCGCCTGGTCCTCGCGGCTCAGCAGCGCGACCGTGCCGAAGAACGAGGCGAAGACGCCCCCGCGGTCGATGTCCCCGACCACGAGGACGGGCAGCCGCGCGTTGCGGGCGATGCCCATGTTCACGATGTCGGTACGGCGCAGGTTGATCTCGGCAGGACTGCCTGCCCCTTCACAGATCACCGCGTCATACGTGCCCCGCAACCGAGCCAGGCAGTCCAGCACGGTCCCGAGCAGTGCCTCCTGGCGGCCCCCGTGGTAGCCGCGCGCACTCATCTCGCCCACCGGCTTCCCCATGAGCACGACCTGGCTGCTGCGGTCGCTCCCAGGCTTGAGCAGCACCGGGTTCATCAGCGCGGTCGGCTCCACGCGGGCGGCCTGCGCCTGCATGGCCTGCGCCCGCCCGATCTCCGCCCCCTCGCGCGTGACGAACGAGTTGAGGGACATGTTCTGCGCCTTGAAGGGCGCCACCTTCACGCCCTGGCGCACCAGCCACCGGCAGATCCCGGCGGTCACCACGCTCTTGCCGGCGTCGGAGGTGGTGCCGGCGATCAGCAGTCCGCCGCTCATCGGGTACGCCCCTTCGTGAGTCCCTGCGTGAGCAGCCGCCCGGCGACGCACACGCCCAGCGCGAGCCCGCTCACCCGCCGGGACAGCCGTACGGCCCGCTCGATGTCGCCGACGGCCACGGCCCGCCCGGCGCCGTTCAGCACGGGCCGGTGCTCGACCCGCCCCCCGTACGAGAGGGTCCCGCCCAGCCGTACGCCCAGCGCCCCCGCGAAGGAGGCCTCCACGGGACCGGCGTTGGGGCTCGGGTGTCTGGCGGCGTCGGCACGCCAGGCGCGCACGGCACCGCGCGGATCACCGCCCGCGACGGCCGCGAGTACGGCGGTCAGCCGGGCCCCCGGCCAGCCGGCGACGTCGTCGAGCCGCGCGGAGGCCCACCCGTAGCGGCGGTACCTGCTGGACCTGTGCCCGACCATCGCGTCGAGCGTGTTCACGGCCCGGAAGGCGACGAGCCCGGGCACGCCGCCGACGGCGCCCCAGACCAGGGCGCCCACGACGGCGTCGGAGGTGTTCTCGGCGACGGACTCGACCACGGCCCGGGCGATCCCGTCGGCGTCCAGCGCCTGCGGATCCCGCCCGCACAGGTGGGGCAGCCGCTCGCGGGCGGCGTCGACGTCGCCGGCGGCCAGTGCACCGCCGATGGTCCCGGCCTCCCGGCCGAGGGAGGTGCCCCCGACGACGGCCCAGGTGGCGGCAGCGGTCAGCGCGACGGAGGCGGCGGGGGAGGTGCGCACACGGCGGCTCGCGAGGGCCGCGAGAGCGGCGGCGCCACCGGCGCAGACCGCGGTGTGCAGCGCGCCCCATCCGCGGTGGTCGCGCCACAGCACCCGTTCCACGGCGCCCGCGGCCCGCCCGAACGCGGCGACCGGGTGCCCGCGGCGGGGATCGCCGAGGAGCAGGTCGCCGAGGAGGCCGGCGGTGGCGCCGTACGCGAAGACGCGATCGGCACGCACGGGCTCAGCCCGCCGTGGGGTGCGGCAGCACCCTCGTACTCGTCAGGACCCGCAACGGGCAGCCGCGCATGGCGATATGTCCTCACTCAGGGTGTCCGCGCCCTGGTTCGAAGAGACCGGCGGTGAGAGTTCCTGGCTCCCGGGGGCGTTCTTCCCCGGTGACAGTGGCGGGACCGCGCCGGATTCGCACCGGCTTCCTCTCCTGCCGCCGTAGTTGGCTCCGGCAGTCCACCACGGGGTCAGAACAGCCGTCAACTTGCTGTTGACCTGCGAAGGGAGAGTGTGCGAAGCCCCACACGCAGGTGGGGTGCGGGACGGTGTTCCGTCCCGCACCCCACGTGAAGTGATGCCGCGTTGTTCGGTTTTTGTCGGGTTTCAGCCCGGTCGTCAGGCGACGATCAGGTAGATGCCGTACGCCACGGCCGCCGCGCACGCGGCGAAGCAGGCGTACGCGCCGGTCACCGCGAGGGCGGCGGAACCGCCCCGGGTGGCCCCGGACTCGCGCTTGGAGAGGCCGACGATGCCGAGGGTGAAGAGGCCGACGAGGGCCACGGTGACCACGAGGCTGGCTCCGAAGACGGAGCCGAGGGCTGCCCAGTCGATGTTCATGCTGTTCGTTCCTTAGACCGTGGCCGGGCGGGTGGGCTCGGTGGTGGTGCCGGCGTCCGGGGCCGGGATGGTGGCCGTCAGACCGAGGTCGGCCGTGGCGACCGGGCCGGCCGGCGGCGGGGTGACCGCGGCGATCGCGGCGGTCACGACGCCCGCGGGCTCGGCCTGGCCGTCGTTGACGTTGGCCATGGTGACCGGCTGGCGGCGCGAGAGCGTCCAGATGACACCGGCGCCGGCCACGAGCAGCACGCCCGTGGTGACGATGCCCCAGGTGCCCTGCTGGGTGAGGAACTCGGCACCGGCGCCGACGAGGCCGGCGGCCGGCAGGGTCAGGCCCCACGCGATGAACATGCGGCTCGCGGTCGACCAGCGGACGACCCCGCCCTTGCGGCCGAGGCCCGAGCCCATGACGGCGCCGGAGCAGGACTGCGTGGTGGAGAGCGAGAAGCCCAGGTGCGAGGAGGCGAGGATGACCGTGGCGGCGCTGGTCTGGGCGGCGAAGCCCTGCGGCGGCGCGAGGTCGGTGAGGCCCTTGCCCATGGTGCGGATGATGCGCCAGCCGCCCAGGTAGGTACCGAGCGCGATGGCCATGCCGGCCGCGACGATGACCCAGGTGGGAGGGTTGGAGCCCGGCGCGAGGACACCGCCGGTGACCAGGGCGAGGGTGATGATGCCCATGGTCTTCTGCGCGTCGTTCGTGCCGTGGGCAAGCGACACCAGGCCCGCGGAGGCGATCTGGCCTGCGCGGTACCCCTTGGCGGTCGCCTTCTCGTCGGCGCGGTTGCCGATCCGGTACGTCAGGCGCGTGGCCAGCATCGCGGCCAGTCCGGCGACGACCGGCGCGGCGACCGCGGGGATGAGCACCTTGGTGACGACGGTCGAGCCGTTCACCGACGACCAGCCGGCCGACATGACCGCGGCGCCGATGAGGCCGCCGAAGAGTGCGTGAGAGGAGCTGGAGGGCAGACCCAGGAGCCAGGTCAGCAGATTCCACAGGATGGCGCCGACGAGGGCCGCGAAGATGACCTCCGTACGGATGCCCTCCTCGTTGATGATGCCGCCGGAGATGGTCTTGGCGACCTCCACGGAGAGGAAGGCGCCGACGAGGTTCAGCGCGGCGGACATCGCCACCGCCGTCTTGGGCTTCAGAGCGCCGGTCGAGATGGTCGTCGCCATCGCGTTGGCAGTGTCGTGGAAACCGTTCGTGAAATCGAACACGAGAGCGGTGACGATCACGATCCCGAGGAGAAGCGTGATGTGTTCCATTTACCCAGGCTTCTGTTGGACGTCAGTGGCAATTGGAACGTAGGCAACCAGGGTGAACGGAAGATGAACTGGGGCGGGCAAGGTGGTGACCCGATCGGCGTGGCGCCCCTCCGCTTGTGTGGAATCGGCACCCAAGGCGTCACGCGGCAGGCGGAATCCTGGGCCCCCTGGCCCCGCGCGAGGTGTCGCAGCCCGCGCGGGGGCCCGTCGAGGAGATTCTGGTCACTCGGGCGGCGACGACGCTCGTCCTCGCCGCCGGACAGGACGCCCGCCCTGGGAGGATCGCGCCATGGCTGAGCAGCGGCGGGACGCACGGGACGACCGGTCCGGACGGGAAGGGCCCCGGGACGCGGGGGAGCGGCACGCGCCTGACCCCGAGGAGCGGCTGGCGGAGGCCTGGCGCGAACTCGTCGCGACGGCCCGCCGCGCGGTGGCCGACGGGCTGGTCGTCGGCACGTCGGGCAATGTCTCGGTGCGCGTCGGGGACACCGTGCTCGTCACGCCCACGGGGGTGCCGTACGAGCGGCTGACACCCGCCGACCTCGTCGGAGTCGACCTCGACGGCCGCCAGGTGCGCGGGTCGCTGCTGCCGACGAGCGAGCTGCCCATGCACCTCGCGATCTACCGCACCACCGACGCGCGTGCCGTCGTGCACACGCATGCCGTCCACGCGACGGCCGTCTCGACGCTCGTCCGCGAGCTGCCGCTGATCCACTACGTGTCCGGCACGCTCGGCGGACAGGTCCGGGTCGCCCCGTACGCGACGTACGGCACCGAGCGGCTGGCCGAGTACATGCTCCGGGCCCTCGTCGACCGCTCCGCCTGCCTCCTGCAGAACCACGGCACGATCGCCTACGGCACCACGCTCGCCCAGGCCTACGACCGCACCGCCCAGCTGGAGTGGATGTGCCGCGTCTGGCTGACGGCCTCGTCCGTCCCCGGCCTCACCCCCACCCTCCTGACCCCCGCACAGGCCGCGGAGGCGACGGCCCACCTGTCCCACTACGGCCAGCCGGAGTAACCCGCCGCGACGGCGTTCGGCCGGGCCGGACGTACCCGGCGGTGCCGAGCCACCCCCGCCCAGGGAGCCCCGCCCGGGCGGGGCGTTCCTCCCGCCGCGACGGCGCTCGGCCGAGGCGGACGTACCCGGCGGTGCCGAGCCACCCTCCGCCCCGGGAGTCCCGCCCGGGCGGGGCGTTCCTCCCGCCGCGACGGCGCTCAGCCGAGGCGGACGTACCCGGCGGTGCCGAGCCACCCAGCCCCGGCGGGCGTTGCCGCCGTACCGAGGCGGGGGTACGAATCTTCCGCCGCGACGGCGTTCGGCCGAGCCGGACGTACCCGGCGGTGCCGAGCCACCCAGCCCCGGCGGGCGTTGCCGCCGTACCGAGGCGGGGGTACGAATCTTCCGCCGCGACGGCGCTCGGCCGAGGCGGACGTACCCGGCGGTGCCGAGCCACCCCCGCCCAGGGAGCCCTGCCGGGGCGGGGTGTTCCTCCCGCCGCGACGGCGTTCGGCCGAGGCGGACGCATCGCGCTGGCGAGCCACCCAGCCCCGGCGGGCGTTGCCGCCGTACCGAGGCGGGGGTGCGAATCTTCCGCCGCGACGGCGTTCGGCCGAGCCGGACGTACCCGGCGGTGCCGAGCCACCCCCGCCCCGGGAGCCCCGCCCGGGCGGGGTGTTCCTCCCGCCGCGACGGCGCTCGGCCGAGGCGGACGCATCGCGCTGGCGAGCCACCAGCCCCGGCGGGCGTTGCCGCCGTACCGAGGCGGGGGTACGAATCTTCCGCCGCGACGGCGCTCAGCCGAGGCGGACGTACCCGGCGGTGCCGAGCCACCCCCGCCCCGGGGGGCCCCTCCCCGCCGGGCCGGCCCCAGGCCGGGACAGCGCCCCCGGCCCCGGCGGGCGGAACGCGGCTCCCGAGGCGGGCGGGAAACGCCGAGCCCCCGCCCGCTGGCCGAGAGCGGGCTCCCCCGGGAGACTGGACCGGTGCGCACTGTCAAAGCGACGGCCGCCGCCGTCACCGTTGCCCTTGCCGCCGGCGCGGCATCCGTCGCCGCCGGCCGGTTCGCCAGCGATGCCGCGCTGAAGGCACCACCGGGCCGGCCCCTGCCCTCCGAACCCCGCCTCACCGTGCACTCCACGGCCGCGGGCCAGATCGCGCTGACCCGCGGCCTGGCCTCGCTCCGCCCCGGCACGTACGGGCTGGGCGGCGACGGCTCCCACGCCGTCGTCGGCCCCGTCCTGGACACCGCCCCGCACCCCGCGGACACCGTCGTACGCCGTCTGGAGCGCGTCACCCACGGCACCCTGAAACCCGGCGACAAGGTGTGGCTGACCCCGAACCTCCACGTGGGCGACCCGAGCGCCGCCCTCGGCCTGGAACACGTCGACGTCGACATCCCAGGCGAGCTGGGCCCCCTGCCCGCCTGGTTCGTGCCCGGCGCCCGCGACACCTGGGTGATCACCGTGCACGGCCTGGGCACGACCCGCGAACACCCGATGAACGTCATGCCGTTCCTGCAGCGCCGGCACCTCCCGGTCCTCGACCTCGCCTACCGCGGCGACCTCGGCGCGCCCCGCCCGCAGGACGGGCTGAACCACCTCGGCGAGACCGAGTGGCGCGACCTGGACGCGGCCATCCGCTTCGTCGTGGACCAAGGGGCCGAGCACGTCATCCTGTACGGCTGGTCCACCGGCGCCACCATGGCGCTGCACGCCGCGGCGCGCTCCGCGCTGCGCGACCGCATCTCCGGACTGGTGCTGGACTCGCCCGTGCTGAGCTGGGAGACGACGCTGCGCGCCTTGGCCTCGGCCCGGCGCACGCCCGCCGCGCTCCTGCCCCTCGCGGTCCGCGCCGCGCAGGGGCGCACGAGCCTGCACGGCGACCGCACCCGCGAGGTCGCGGACCCCGCCCGGCTCACCGTCCCGGTCCTGCTGCTGCACGGCCCCGACGACGTGATCGCCCCCTGGGGCCCCTCGCGCCGCCTCGCCAGGAGCCGCCAGGACCTGGTCACCCTGCACACCGTCCGGAACGCCCCGCACGGCGCCATGTGGAACGCCGGCCCGGCCGAGTACGAGGAAGTCCTCCGCCGCTTCCTGACTCCGCTGATGTGAAGCCCCCGAAAGCCTCGAGGGCGTCAACCTCCCCGGCCCGGCCGTGGGGGGGGGGGGGGGGGGGGGGGTGGGGGGGGGGGGGGGGGGGGAGGGGGGGGGAGGGGAGAGGGCAACCAAAAAACA